>JBGPNL010000020.1:0-11480 GCA_041487555.1 Minisyncoccia bacterium
CATTTTTTAATCATTTTTTCCTTCATCCATGAAAATAAAAGCATATATAATCAGATTATTGTCGGGTGAGACTCGATTTATTTCAGCCCTTCTTTTTGGAGCGGCGCAATTCATTATGCCGCTTGCCCATGCGCAAACCCCGGGCATTAATATCACGATCAACAATCCGCAGGACATCAACAAGTACATCCTTTGCCCGATAGCCGCCACCATGTTTTACATATTGATAGGAATTTGTTCAATCATGGTGTTGTATGCCGCCTTTATCTACATGACCTCGGGCGGCGAGTCGGAAAAAGTCGATAAGGCGAGGAGAACGATTACCTATGCGGCGGTTGCCGTGACGGTCGCCCTGCTTGCCAAGGCTTTTCCTACTGTTGTGGCGAGTATTATCGGCGGTACCGCGGGCGGTTGCTAATAAACGGCCAGTTTCCTATAATTAAAAAAATAATACAGGGATAAAAAGGTCGCTTTTACTCAATCATTCATTGTTATGAAACTTTCCCCCAGATCTCTTCTTATAAGGCTTTCCTCCCATAAGGAACTAACGGTTTTTGCCGCACAGCTTCTCCTTGTTGCTTCAGCAAACGCGCAGAGCCAACTCCCGGGCCTTGCCCCAACCCAAGTGGGAAATGTCCCGGGCTTCGTAACTTACGTGATGTGCCAGATCGCGTACGTTATGTTCTTGTTGTTAATACCGCTCTCCGTGGTCTTTGTGCTTATCGCCGCCTATGAATATCTCACGTCGGGCGGAGATGAGAACAAGGTAAGCGATGCGACAAAAAAGATAACTTACGCGGCAGTTGCCATAACCGTTGCTCTTCTCGCGAAAGCATTCCCTTACGTAGTCGCTAATGTTATCTCGCCGGCGGGAGTGCAGACCCAGGTAATAGGGTGCTAGTGCCGTTACAAGTTAATTTCTACCATCTCTCGCAACAACAAAGTGATGGCGGGATAAGGCTTTTGGGCGGTTATGTATAGCGTGATTTAACTTGTAACGGTACTAGCCCCCACGACCCCTTGACAAATATATGCGTTTTCAGTCTTCCTTGACTTTCCCTCTCGATTTGCTACAATGAAGGGGTAGGTTAAAGGTCGAAACAAACACAAGAAAACACATGAAAAAACTCATTTCAGGCGTTTCTGGTATTGCGGCTATTGCGTTGCCGGTCTTGGCGTTGGCTCAGGGCACCTTGCCCCCGTCGCCGATCGTTGACGTGAATGGTTTCAAGACGTTCATCTGCACGACCTTGGTCGGCTGGATGTTCACGTTCTTGATTGTGCTCGCGATCATTTTCATCTTGATCGCTGCATACAAGTATTTGACTGCGGCTGGTGACCCGGAAAAGGTCAAATCAGCGAGCCATACCTTGATCTACGCGGCTATCGCCGTGGCAGTCGCGCTTCTCGCGCGAGGTATTCCTCTTATCGTCGGCACTTTCGTTGGCGGCAACGCGAACGTTGGTTGCTAGTAAGTAAGAGAATTCCAATCTCATCTTTTACTTTGTGTATATAGAAATCCCTCCGCTTATGTATAGGTGGGGGGATTTCTTGTTTTATGTGGCTTGTGGCGAGCGTATCGGTTTTACAAAAAGGGCTGAAAACGCTATAATGCAAAATGTAGGTAAAGGTCGAAATATATATAATATATATTAACAATGAAGAAACTCATTTCAGGCGTTTCTGCGGGTATCGCGGCAGTGGCACTTCCGGTCTTGGCGTTAGCTCAGACCCTGCCTCCGTCGCCGTTCGTCGATATCAACGGCTTCAAAACATTTTTCTGCACGACGGTCGTAGGCTGGATATTTACCTTCCTTGTCGTCTTGGCAGTTATTTTTGTCTTGATCGCCGCGTATCGGTATCTGACCTCGAACGGCGATGAAGAAAAGGTGCATTCCGCCGGCCAGACGTTGATTTACGCTGCGGTTGCAATCGGTGTCGCGCTTCTCGCGCGAGGTATTCCTCTTATCGTCGGCACTTTCGTTGGCGGCAACGCGAACGTTGGTTGCTAGTAAGTAAGAGACTTTCACTTTTATCTTTTACTTTGTGTATATGGAAATCCCTCCGCACGTATGCGGAGGGATTTCTTGTTTTGGGTGCGTTCTGGAGTGTGGATATGTTTTTTGTAAAACATCCTCCGAACCTATATGATAAAAGGTAAACAAAGGTCGAGAAACATTATATACACACCATGAAAAAACTCATTTCAGGCGTTTCTGCAGGTATCGCGGCCGTCGTATTGCCGATCTTGGCATCGGCCCAGACCCTGCCTCCGTCGCCGTACGTAGACGTCAATGGTTTCAAGACGTTCATCTGTACGACGGTTGTTGGATGGATATTTACGGGCTTGGTCGTGCTTGCGATCATCTTTATCTTGATCGCGGCGTTCAAGTATTTGACCTCAGGCGGCAGCGAAGAGAATGTGCATGCAGCCGGTCAGATGTTGATCTATGCTGCGGTTGCGATCGCAGTCGCGCTTCTCGCGCGAGGAATTCCCTTAATCGTCGGCACTTTCGTTGGCGGCAACGCGAACGTTGGTTGCTAATCGATTTTATTCATTTAGCTCTTTTAAAGGCCCCCGCAAGGGGGTCTTTGGTTTTGCTAGGAATGTCATAATACCCCGCACCAATTTTGCGGGTAGTGCATCGGCGAAGCGCTTCGCTCATAACGGGGTGTGCCTATCCGGCACCCGCGCTCCGCGTTTCCAATCAAAAGAATAGGGGTTTAACAGATTTGGTAGTAAAGATGTTCAGCAAAATTAGTGCGGGGTGTAAGTCTTCGTAATCGCTCGCATAGGAGCGCTCGCGAACGAAGACTAACAAAAAACCCGCGCGAGAATTGCTTCTCCGCGGGCATGTCGAATTGTTTAATTATTGTCGAATTTCAGCTTGATCCGGATAGGACTCCTTTGCACGTTATGGACGATCAGCACGTCTGGCATGAGTAGGTGGGTCGTGTATTCCTCGCTCGATCCTTCCGGCCTGATCGTAACGTCGGCTGATTCCCGGGGATCTCCGCAGCCGCCCAATTTGAGCGCGGCCATAGGTTCGATGCCAACCGGTTGGCGCCCTTTCTTGTACTTTGCAAAGAGCACGCACTGGTCTTCGTACGGAAGCCCTGGGATCTTGTCGAGGTTCACCACTTCCATCTGCCAATTCCGCGGCATTCTCTCCGGGAAAAATTTGAGCCCCTGAGTGCAGTTGTCCTCGTCGATGCATTTGCAGGGAGGTACTATGTAGATGGACTCCCCGCTGCCCGGAAGCACTTTCACATCCTCCGGGTTTCCGCATTCGAGCGTGGTAACGGTGGTTCCAGAAGAAATGTTCGTGGTCACGTATTTCTCGGCTGCCGCAACGATTGGAGTGAAGATTCCCATTTCGGGTGCCCTTCTCTCCGCCGCTGTGTTCGCAGTCGCATCACGTGCGCTTCGCCTGGCTTTTTCTTCTTCCTGTTTTTTCTGTTCGTTCGCCCAGGCTTGTTTTGCCTTCTCTTCGCCGGCTGCCCATGCGCTTTGCGCATGTCCAACCACCGCGTCCCGTATTGTGCTGCTTTGTCCCGAGAACAAAAGTCCCAGGATAAGAGCAACGGCAAGGAACAAGGTCATCGCCCACACGCCCCCCGCCTTTTTTACGAGGTATGCGACGAATTGGACGAGGAAGAGGAGAAGCAGTACTCCGAACGCTTGGGCAACTTGCGGGAAGCCGGAAACGAGCCAGAGCACGAGTCCCATCCCTATCTCGATGGTGAGCCACATCATGAGCCGCGAAAGGAAATTCCTCCCTTTTTTGAACCCCAGGAATATGGCCATCTCGACGGGATACAACCAGGCGAGAATGAGCATTCCCGATACCGGCAGGAACGTGGCGATAAGTATCGCCTTGTCGAGCGGTATCCCGAACCATCCGAGGATTCGCGGTGCGTTTAGAGCGAGCCACGCCATCGTGACGGCGCCGAAGAGCAAAAGGGCGATAACCTTTCGCAAAGCGACGGTGATGTCCTCCCGTATGCCGAGAAGAGTCTCTCCCAACGCGGAAGGGAGCCCCTTTAATGCATCGAACAAGGATTTCATAGATACTCCCTTTCCAAGTTTGGATTTCCCGGATTCGCCGCTTGTGGCGGTGTCGGCCGGGAGTTGTTGAGCTTTCTCCAGCGATACCAGTCTCCGAGACGGCCGGCCCAGAAGCAATGTCCGAAGCTTTCACGCCTCCGGATCTCGCGTTCTTGGTTCCAGCCCCTCAAAGCGTAGATTGAATCATCGACTTTCGGTGCGGCTGCTTCCGCACCCGCGTCGATTTTCTTCGCTACTTCTATTGTGCCGCGGCCCACCCACTTCGCTGCATCTTTGAGCGGGGGACCGAGTTTGTCCACGGCAACTTCCGCGAAATGCAGAATGCCGGCGGGGATATCCGTAACCGTATCTCCAAATCGCCACATTGCCTGCTCAAAGCGATCATGCCTGAGCCGGTTCATGAGCTCCTTGAAGTTCTGGTGTCCGCGCTGATCGATCTCTTTTATCTTTGCCTTCATTTGATCATCGGTCAGTGCAGGAACTTTCTCATCAAATAACTTGCTGAGGAGCGTCATCATCTCGTCTTCGGTGCGGTTTTTGTCTCCCATGCGTAGCCAGCGGCGGATATTATTCGTATCGGCTTCTGGCATTTCCACATGGATGATATCGGAAATTCTGCTGCGAGCGGGCTCTTTCATCGCCTGCTTGAGCTTTTCGCCTGCCATTTCCCCTGCTGTTTTCGAGAAATGCCCTTTGATCTTTTCGATGAAGTCTTCGACGATATCGAAAATGAAAAACTCCAAGAAAAAATAGAGTATTCCATCTCCGACCATTTCCTTGACCTTGCCGCGCCAACCATCTTTCGACGTTGGTGCCGGCGCTGGTTGGGGAGGTGGTGTCGTCGTCTGCGAAGGAGCAGGCCCGACGCTTGAAGTCGCGCTGCCTGTTCCTGGTTGCCCCTGTCCCTGCCTTTGCCTGTTTTTTGCAGCGTGAAATCCTACGTTCATAATCTGCCTTCCTTTCTTGTCTGAAATTCTAAGCTTTCAAGTAAGTCCGGTTTTACTAGACTTTTTACTGTGTAAATGCTAGCATAAAGTTAATTAAAAGTCAAGTAATCGCTGGGGTGGCGAAATGGCAGACGCACTGGCTTTAGGAGCCAGCGATCGCAAGATCATGTGGGTTCAACTCCCACCCCCAGCACACTGAATAAAAAAAAGAACCCCTGCGACTGATAATATTCAGTCGCAGGGGCATGTGCTGCTATTTGTTACTGCCCTTCGGGCACGTTCGTTTCTGAGGATGATGGAGCTGGTTCAAAGAAGCGATCAAGGCGGAGATTCATGTGGGTCACGCGGCCGTATTGGATGCTCACCGTTGTGGTAAGTGAGCGTCCATCCGACAGGACCACGTTCACTTCGTGGGACCCTTCCTGGAGCGAAAGCATCCGGAAATATCCTTCGAAGTTTTTGACCGATCCGACCTCTGCGCTGTCCACGTAGACCGTTCCTTGTTTTACGAAATCCCGGTTGTCCTTGGGGATGCCGTCGAGATCAAACTTCATTCCCGATGACCACTCGGCGTTATTCACGTAGAGCGGTTCTGTGAGATATCCGTAAGCATATGGGTATGGGTAAGGATTCCACACGCCCACATACCAGTAGCCCCAGCCGCCATTCAAGAGGATGAGCGGATGCCAACCGAAATCGTTGTGGCACCAGCCGCGTCCGCCGTGATAGCGGAAGCTATCATAGGATCCGTTGCGGCGTTCGTTGCTCCGTCCGCCGTAGTGCGGAGTTGTGGAACTCGCAACGCGCGGTTGCGAAATGGCGGCCGTCGATTGCGATTGCCGCAATTGGCTTTGCCGCGTAACCGGCTGGTTTTGCATTGTCGGGGTGATCGGTGGACGATACACGAGCTGGTTGTTCCTGCGAGGAGCCGGAGCGCGGAACGCACCGACATTCTGCCGGGGTGCAACCACTGTCGGCGCGCGGTAGGCGCCTGCATTTTGACGAGGTGCCATTCGCTGTGCCGGTGCTTGTGCTTGGCGAGCCGGTGCATTGCGTTGCGGTGCATCGCCCCGATTTCGTTGTGCCGATGCTGGGATAGCCGTAGCGACAAACAAAACCAACATTGCAATCATCTGCTTTTTCATAAAATCTCCCTCACCTATTTTCTGGCCGATGGATCGGCCTAGATTCTTGACAACTCTTGCTGACTAGATTATAGCATCTCTTATGCTATTTTGTCAAATACCCGTCAACGGCCGATTTTGCGGGCTATTTGCGTCTTCGCCCGTGGAAGCTCTCGTGTATCTCCCGTAGTTCCTTATTCGTAAGATGGGTGTAGATCTGCGTGGTTGAGATGTTCGAATGGCCCAAAAGTTCCTGCACGGAGCGGAGGTCGGCGCCGTTTATGAGGAGGTCGGTCGCAAAGCTGTGCCGTAACTGGTGCGGATGTATTTTTTTAGAGAGGCCCGCCTGCGTGGCGCGCGAGGCGATCATGCGCTCTACGGATCGTGGCGTGATCTTCCCAATCGCCTTGCCCAACTTCGTGAGGCTTATGAAAAGCGCCTCGTCTGCATCATTTCTTTTGGCGAGATATGCCTGCACGGCTTTTTTCGCGGAATCGGAAAGAAATACCACGCGCAACTTATCGCCCTTGCCGCGTACGGAAAGCTCGCCGCGCTTGAGGTCAATATATCGGTCAAGATTACAGAGTTCAGAAAGCCGTAGGCCGGTCGAGAAAAAGAATTCGAGGATTGCTTTGTCGCGCAAACTGCGCAGATCCTGGCCCTTGGGCGAGGCGAGTAATCGTTCGAGGTCCGCGTATTCCACCACATCGATCTGCCGCTGTCCGATCTTCGGCAGTTCAATTTTCTCGGGAGCCAATACCTTTATATCGTGCCGAGCGAGATATTTCAGGAAATTCCGCAGCGCGATCACGTAATAGCTTTGCGTGATCTTTTTAAGCGGTTTTTTTTCGCCACCCCGGGTAATACGCGCCAGATTCATGCGGAAATCCCGCACCGCGCGCTCGGTAATATCCTTCGGGGATTTCGCTTTCGAGAAATCAAGAAATTCCTTGAGGTATCGTTCGTAATTTTCCCGCGTCTTCGGCGATCGATTCTTCTCGATCTCCAGATAGGCGAGATAATCGCTCAAGAGTTTTTCAATCTCCGTCATGGTTTTATTTTACCATGTATATTGTGCGACAGGAGGATGACTTGCAAATCCCAATAATCCGCGCTATAATTACATTTAATGCTTACGAAACGAGTAAAATCGCGGATAATCGGGGAACACAGGACGCACGATAAGGACACGGGTTCGGCCCAAGTGCAGGTTGCCATGGTCTCGCGCCAGGTGGACGAACTCGCCGCGCATTTGAAGAAAAATCCAAAGGATCATCATTCCCGCCGGGGGCTTTTGAAGATGGTAAGCCATCGCCGCAAGCTTTTGTCGTATCTTAAGAAAAAAGAGCCGAAAGAATACGAAAAATTAATTAAAAAATTAGATTTAAAGAAATAAAGTGGGTACGGGAATGCGGGTTATTGTGTAATTAGGTTAGTGAGTTATTGAAGACAGTCAAATAACTTATTAACCCAATTACCTAATAACTTCTTTCTTCGGCACCCCTCAAGTGCCATGAAATCACCGGAATATTATTCGAACCAGCGGGTCGGTATTTTTGTCGATGTGCAGAATTTATATCACTCGGCAAAAAATTTGTATCATGGGCGCGTGAACTACAACGAGCTTATTAAGCATCTCGTGGGCGATCGCCAGCTCATCCGCTCACTCGCCTATGTGGTAAAAAGCGAAGGCATCGAAGCCGCGCGGCAGGAGCGGCAAGAAAATCCGCGACCACCGAGAATCGCGCGCATGTCGGAGAACGACGGACGCGGGCTGTCGTCCGAAGCATCTTTTTTCGAGGCGCTTGAAAAAGCCGGCCTTGAGTTGCGCGTGAAAGATTTGCAAATTTTTGGCGGTGGCATGAAAAAAGCCGATTGGGATGTTGGCATGGCGGTGGACGCCATCCGCATGGCGTCCTTCCTTGATGTCGTGATACTCGTGACGGGCGATGGCGACTTCCTCCCGCTTATCGACTATCTGAAGTGGGGAATGGGGAGACTCGTCGAGGTTGCAGCATTCAAACGCAGCGCTTCGGCGAAGATTCAGGAAGCGGCCGATAAGTTCATCAATATAGAAGAGATCCCCAGAAGCATAATCAAACGATAATCTAAAATATAAAAATAATATGGCGTTACAACGCAAACAATTTACGACGGAGGTAGGCGGGAAAACATTGAAAATAGAGCTTTCGCAGCTCGCCGACCAAACGAATGCTTCGGTTATCACGCAATATGGCGATACGGTAGCTTTGACGACCGTCGTTATGGCGCATCACGATTCGACCGCGAATTATATGCCTCTGCGCGTCGATTACGAAGAGAAATTCTATGCCGCGGGGAAGATCATGGGCAGCCGTTTCGTGCGCCGCGAGTCACGGCCGTCGGAAGATGCGATTTTGGCAGGTCGGCTTGTTGATCGCACTATCCGCCCCCTTTTCGATTCGCGCTTGCGCCGCGATATGCAGGTGGTGGTTACTATTTTGGCGTATGATGAAGAGAACGATCCGGAGTTCGTTGGTCTTATGGGAGCCTCAACTGCGCTCGCCATTTCCGATCTGCCGTGGAAGGGACCGGTCGCTGGAGTGCGCCTCGTACAGGTGGGGAATGAGTTCAAGATCAACCCGGACAATTCTTATGTCCTAAAATCGAAGCCTACCTTCGACGCATTTGTCGCCGGCTCACAGGATAGAATTAACATGCTCGAGCTCGGCGGCCTTGATGCAAAGGAGAAGGAGGTAATGGAAGGATTCAATCTCGCGCAAAAAGAGATCAATAAGCTTATCGATTTCCAAAAAAAGATAATAAAAGAGGTTGGCAAGCCCAACGCCGAGGTAGTCTTGAACGAGCCCGGTCCGGCGCTCACGGATGCCGTTCTCAAATTCGTGGCGCCCCGGCTTGAAGAGGCAGTATACCAAAAATCAAAAGCGGAACATTATAGCCGGCTCGGCCAGCTTAAAAAAGATTTGTTTGCGCACCTCAAAGAAGCTATGCCCGAATTCGATACGAAAGCCGCGGACTTTTTGTTCGAAGAAGCGATCAACGACATCGTGCACAAAAATATTTTAGAAAAAGAAAAACGCCCCGATGGCAGGAAGCTCGATGAGTTGCGCGAATTGAACGGCGAGGTTGCCCTTTTGCCGCGCACGCACGGCTCGGCGGTCTTTATCCGCGGGAACACGCAGGCTCTGGGCGTGACGACGCTTGCTTCCCCCGGTCAGGAGCAGCTTATCGAGGGAATGGAGACGAGCGGCAAGCGCCGGTTCATGTTGCACTACAATTTCCCGCCGTTTTCGGTGGGTGAGATAGGCGCGTTCCGGGGTCCCGGCAGGCGCGAGATCGGACACGGCAATTTGGCGAGAAAAGCGGTTGAACCGTTGATTCCGTCTAAGGAAGAATTCCCTTATGCGATTCGCGTGGTTTCGGAGATCCTTTCTTCAAACGGTTCTTCTTCGATGGCTACTGTTTGCGCCTCGATCATGTCTTTGATGGACGCGGGAGTGCCTATCAAAAAGCCCGCAGCAGGAATCGCGATGGGGCTCATGATGAAGGATGTGAATAATTATAAGGTGCTTACCGACATCCAGGGGCCGGAAGATCATCATGGCGATATGGACTTCAAGGTTGCGGGCACCGAAGATGGAGTGAACGCGATGCAGATGGACGTGAAGGTGGACGGCGTAACGCTCGAGATGGTGGAGAAGACCATGCAGCAGGCGAAAGAAGCGCGGCTTCAAATATTGAAATTCATGAAGTCGGTAATCCCTGAGCCGCGCAAAGAGCTTTCGAAATACGTGCCGCTGATTTTGCAGCTGAAGATCAACCCCGAGAAGATCGGCGCGCTTATAGGCCCCGGCGGGAAGATGATCAACGGCTTGATAAAGAAATACGCGCTTGCTTCGATTGACGTTGAGGAGGACGGCAATGTGTTCGTCTCCGGTCCCGATCATGCAATGACGGAGAAGGCCGTTGCCGAGATCAAGGCGCTCACGAAGGAATACAAAGTGGGCGAGATCATCGAGGGCAATGTGATTAGGCTTCTCGACTTTGGCGCGATCATCGACCTGGGCGGCGGCAAGGACGGGTTACTCCACGTTTCGGAGATCAAGAACGAATACGTGAAGAATATCCAGGATGTGATCAAGATGGGGGATTTTGTGCGCGCAAAGATCATCCGCGTCGATGAAGACGGGCGCATCGGGCTTTCGGTCAAACAATTGAAGTAGACTCGCCGTGAGGTTTTGACTCTCGTAGCCAAAAGGCCTAACGAGAGTCAAAACGCGACCCGTCTTTTTGGGATACATTTGCTTTGCCTTCATCCGTTTAATGGCGTTTTTGACGCCGCCCCTTTTTATTTCTCAAAAAGTGAACATCGGGTTAAAATATAAATGATATGGCGGACACATCAAACAATTGGTCATCACGCGGCAGTTCGTCTTTGGGTCTCTCGGACGCCGGTCCCGGGGTTCCTCCGCCGCCGGCGGAAGTGAAGGTGCGCACGCTCGCGTCCGATCTTGAATCCATGGCGCGAAGCGGAGGCGGCGCGGCCCAATTTCAAAGTATAAAAGCGCCGGTCATTCGGGGTGAGAAGGAAGAACCGGTGACGAAGCCAGAAGAAACAGCTGTTCAGAAAACGAATAGTATGTGGACGATCATCGTGGTAGTTGCCGCTCTCGCGATCGCGGCGGGGATAGGCTATTTAGTATACCGCCTGTTCTTTGCCGGTCCGCCGACCGCGCAACCCGTCTCGCAAAATCCCGCTCCGCTCACTCCGCCTCCTCCGCAGCCCCAGCCGCTTCCGCCCGCTCCTCCGCCAGCGCCTGCGGCGACTTTTGTCCACGCGTCGCTTTTTAAAAAACCGGCCGATCAATTACTCACGATGATCATTCGCAGCAGCGCGCAGGATGCCACCGATCTCCAGACGTTCAGCCAGCGGCTCACGGGATTGATTCCAGCGGCGAGCACGGGCGGATTTTTCGAAATTAATTTCAAAGACGGGGATGGTTATGACCTGCAGTTGCAAAAACTTATCGACGCGGCGGATATCGGCGTGCTTGATCCGCAGTTCCTCACATGGCACTTCATCCCCGACGGCACATTCTTCGTCTACCGAGATAAGGCCGGCTCATGGCCGGGGATTGTGCTCTCGCTCAAGCTTGGCGAGAATTGGCTGTTCTTGAAAAATGACGTGGCAAAGCTTGAAACTTCACCGAAGCTACAAAATTTTTTCTTGGCCTCGCCGGGGACTCCCGCAAGCAGCTTTAAAGATACGATTGAATCGGGCCAGCCGGCGCGGATATTAAACTTTACCACTCCGACCGCAAGTTCATCGTTCGTCTATGG
>JBGPNL010000021.1:0-11338 GCA_041487555.1 Minisyncoccia bacterium
GAGATCGCGGTATAAAAAATATAATATTTCCCGTCGAGGAACGTCACGCGCGGATCTTCGCAGCCGAATTGTTCCCAGGGGTATTCCGGTTTGATAAGCTGTTTGCGTCCTCCAAAATGGATGCCATCTTTGCTCGAGGCGTAGCCGATCGAAGATACCTGCAGCCAGGTGCCATTTATATCTTCCGGATCGGAAAGAGCACGATAGACGAAATGAATTTTCCCTTTGCCCTCGATCGGACAGCCGTTGTACGCCAAATCCGCTTCCCAAGGATGCGTGGAATCGGGAACGAGGATTGGATTTTCATCCGACCGTTTGAGTTGATACATAGTTATTGGGTGATTGATTATCCAGTTATTAGTATAACAAAACGGCGATGCAATAACTCAATAACCTAAATCACTCAATCACTTGATCTTCTCTTTTCGCAATTTCGGTTCCTTGTCCTTGATCAATTCCTCGAGAAATTCGTTAAGCGGGGCGGAAGCGACGCACGTAACCCTGTCCGCGCCGCCATAATACACGAACAGCTTGTCTTTGATGACGACCGCGCCGCAGGGGTACACCACGCCGAATTTCCAGCCCCAGTTTTCGTATTGTTCTTTGGGTTCGAGGATCGGCTGTTTCGAGCGGGCGAGTACGTGCGTGGGATCTTTCAGGTCAAGGAGCATGGCGCCGATCTTATACCGCGAACGGTCGCGTTTTCCGACGGCTTGGTAGATGAGGAGCCAGCCCTTTTCGGTTTTGATGGGCGGGGCTCCGGCGCCGATCTTATGGCTGTCCCAAAAATGAGGTGCGCGCGGCGTTATTTTGTGCTGCGGCCGGAGCCATTTCGTTTTTCCGTCGAAATCAAGGTCGTCCACGAAGTCGATCAGGATATCGGGATAGATGCGGTGCATGATCACGTATTTCCCGTTTATCTTTTCGGGGAAAATGACCGCATTTTTATCGACAACGCCCGGCGGGGAGATGAGGAACGACTTGCTCCACTTGTGCCATTGCTTCGTGAGAAAGTCTTCGATGGGGATTGAGGTCAGCGCCACGCGCGGCGGTTCCCAGCCATTGAATGCCACATAGGTCATGTAGACGCGGCCGTCGATCTTCGTCATTCTCGGATCTTCGACGCCACCCCAGCCGCCACCGCCCGAAATAAATGTGCTTACGGGTTCTGTAACCGATGCCGGCCTTGCCACTCCTTCAAACGATTCTCGCGGAACATATGCGGGGGATTCATGCCGTTCATCGATATGGAGGCCATCGGCGCTTGATGCATAACCTAAAACCGACATATCGCTGTCGCCGATTGCCCGATAGAGGATGTGCACGCGGCCGTCTTCGTAGAGTGCAGCGGGATTAAATGTCGCTTTCGATTCCCACGGACGCGAGGGATGTGGTTCCACGATCGGATTGCCGTGGAATTTTTTTAAAAGGCTGATTTCATGCGTTTGCTTCGCCGAAGCGGTTTCTTTTTTGGATAATATTTTTTTCTTTCGCGGAGAGACTGCGCGTTTTGGATTGCTCGTCGTTTTGGATTTTTGTCTCGGTTTGCTCGTTGCCATCTTTGATATCCCTCGTTATCTTCATTATGAGTCTGGGTATATTCCTTGACAAGGAATTATGAGAATGGTGGCGCTAATGAGTATCGATTATGTTGCCGCGGGAGTTCCGGCAGCCAGATACCATTGCGATACCTCATCTATATCAATTTTATTACCCACAAGATATAATGTGGTTAAACCCAGTTCGAGCACATTTTTCCACTGGTCGTACACACTCTATGCACACATCCATCATCGCACTTCTCCAAATAACCACCTCAATCTTGCTCGCGCTGCGGGGTTCCCCGCAGACCGATATCGCCCTACAGAGGCAGGTTTTGCTTGTTGCGAACCGCGTGGTGCAGTTTTCGTTCCAGGCGACGGCACCGTTCCCGGAAAATTATGCGCCGATTCCGAACCGTGGTCGTTGGCCTACGGCGGCGGATCTCGAGCACTCACTCTATTTGAGCGGGGACAAATATATTCCGCTCGGGGCGAATATGCAGATGTTGCCATCATATGCGTCCTTCGGAGATCTGAACGGCGACGGTGCCGATGATGCTGTCGTAGTTGTTAGGGAAACTCCGGCATCTGGAGGCGTAAGCTATGCGCTCGCCGTCATGCTTAACCAGGGAGGCATGCTTTTCAATATCACGGATATAGCGATTGCGAATCTTTCAAATATAGATTCGCACCGGATTGAGTCGGGGCGCTTCAATCTCGGTGAAAAAAATGGGAAAAATGACGTAGTGTCGCACTACGAATTGTGGGGGAACCAGTTGATAAAGCGATAAATATAATCCATGGAAAAATTTCACGACGACCGGAAAAAGCCTGAATATGAAAGCAACAACGCGCCTCGAGAATCGGAAAGCAGCCTTGCTGATCAGGTGCTCGCCATTAACGAAACTGATAGATACTGGGAAATCGCCCGTCGCGCCGGGTTCAAAGACGCATACGACGACGGCGAGTATCTGGTGGTGCAGACGTTCACTCCCGACCGCAGCCAGGTAAAGACCATAAAAATATACGACAATAAGCATGATTTGTGCTTCGAGGCTGATTTTGCGGCTATGAAGGAGCGCGCGGAAAGGGCCGAGCGTCAAAAGTCAAAGAAAAAAGACGCTTCCATAAATTAAATCAATAAAAAAGACCAAGCATGCGCTTGGTCTTTGCGTTTTCGGTCATGTCCGGCCGTGTTTTTTCTTCCAATCGGCGATGGCCGCTTTGATCGCGTCTTCGGCGAGTACGGAGCAGTGGATCTTTACCGGCGGGAGGCTCAATTCTTTCACGATGTCGGTGTTCCTTATCTTCGATGCTTTTTCGATTGTCTTTCCCTTTATCCATTCGGTTGCGAGTGAGCTCGAGGCGATTGCGGAACCGCAGCCGAAGGTTTTGAATTTCGCTTCTTCGATGATCTCGACTTCTTTTTTACGCATTATTCCGTCGGGACAATTTGGGCAGTGTCCGTAGAGCGGATCTTTTTCGTTGGCTACGAGCGTATCGGATTCAAGTTCGCTAAAGAAGCAACTTGAACATTCGAACAAGATATCCTTTCGTACTTTAATTTGCAGTTTCATCACGTCGCCGCATTCGGGCGCACCGACGAGCCCCGTGCCGACATTCGGGTCCGCCTTGTCCATACTGCCTACGTTTCTTGGATTATTGAAGTGATCGAGTACCTTATCTGAATATGCCACATTCCCCCGGTAATTTTTTAGAACTATCTGGGATTAGGATACGTTGTCGGGCGAAAATTTTCAAGCGGGCAACATAGCTCATCAGCTCTATCTCGTTAGCAAAAAACTTCGATCTGCTGACTAAAAAGCAAAATGCCCGCATGCAGCGCGGGCGTTTTGGGCCAGCGAGCTTGGATGCTATTGTCCGCCTCGCCCTGGCAAGGTTTCCCGCAGTTGGATTGACTGCGCCGTAATGCTGCCGTCGGCGTTCGGAGTGCCGGTTACGATAACGTTCGCACCCGTTTGGAGATCGGCGACCGTCCCGTTCGTCATCTTCATGATCGCCGTCGAACTGGAAAAGAAAACGATCTTCGTTGAGTTCGCGCTCGTTGAACTGCCGTTGCGGAGCTCGATCGTGATGCTTTGGCTATCCTCGGAGAGGATCTGGCCGCTTGCGAATCCGCCATTATTGGCGCCGAATCCACCTCCGTTTCTGCTTCCGCCACGCTGGAACGTTTGGCCGCTTGGAGTAACCGCTTGTGATCGCCCATACGTCATGCCGCCGTAAAAAGCAGCTACGCCGACTATAATGGCGACGGTAATGGTAGTAGCGTATTTTTTCATTGCACTATTTCTGTTATTTATATTCCATCACCCGACTACGTGATGACCTGATTCGTTCCGATCGCGAGGCCGTACTCTTTCGGAAAGAAATATTTTGCAAGGTGGAAAATACCGAACGAGATGAATAATGCCGAGAAAACGTCTATGGAATAATGCAGGTGCCCCAAAAGCACTATCGTCCCGCCGATCGCGCTCATACAAAGGAAGAAGTACCTCAATAATTTCTCATTCCAGAACACGAGCGCGAACATGAACGGGAGGCCGGTGTGGGCGGAGAAGAACAGATCGTCTCCGGAGCTGAACTTATAGAGAAGATCGGTCGGGTCCACGTACGATCCGTGCGGCGGCGGAGCGAGATGGGTGAGCGTCATGAATGCCGAGCGCACCAAAATGAAGAGCGCCGTGCTTTTGAGCGCGAAAGGGATGCGTCGCGGCTCATACAAAAGAATGATGATGCCGATCACGATGAAGATGGTTACGCCGTCGGAGAAAAGGAAATCGACGTTTATGGTTGGAATGTTGTCGAGAATAATATCCGTGACGGCGTTCGAGGCATGGAGCGTGGTATAGAAATTCGCATAGTAGCTCGCGCAGAGGCTGATCGCTATGAAAAACAAGCCGATACAGGTGGCCTGAAGGAATATTTTTTGCGTCCAGAGAGATTTATGTTTGTTCCAAATGGTCTGCATGGATATTATTCATTAATATCTATTTTTATTCGTAACGCAATGCCTCGATGGGGTTTAGGCCCGCGGCTCGCCGGGCGGGATAGTAGCCAAAGATGATCCCGATGCCCGCGGAGACGCCGAAGGCAAGAAGTATCGATGAGAGCGATATGCTCGTCGCGATGCCCGCGAAGGTCGTCACGATGAAACAAATGATCCAGCCGAGTACGATGCCGATCGTCCCTCCGAAAAAGGTGAGCATCACGGATTCAAGCAGGAACTGGATGCTGATGTCCCGCTTCTTCGCGCCGATTGCCTTGCGCAGGCCGATCTCGCGCGTGCGTTCGGTAACCGTCGTGAGCATCATGTTCATTATGCCGATACCGCCGACGATGAGCGAGATACTCGCGATTGAAGCGAGGAGAATGGTGAATATTCCGGTAACCGAAGAAGCGGCGGAAACGATGTCCGCCTGGTTCAAAACGCTGAAATCCGCCTGCGTGGAATCGCTTATGTGGTGGCGGATGAGGAGCAGGTCGGTTACCTGTTGTTGCACTGAAGGCATCGATTGCGCGTCCTGGGCTTCGATGCTGATCGTGGATACATAGGTCGCGCCCTGCAGGAAGCGCTGGGATGAGGAGAGGGGAATATACACCGCATCGTCCTGGTTTCCGAATCCATTCCCGCCTTTGGATTGGACGACGCCGATGACCTTGAAATTGAGGTTATTGATGCGGATCGTCTCGCCGGTCGGATCGGTGCTTGTCGAACCGAAAAGATCGGCGGCAGTAGTGGGGCCGAGCACGGCGACTTTCGAAAGGCTTGCAACGTCCTGGTCGGAAATAAACGAGCCGAACTGCATTTCAAGATTTCTTACTTGCGGATAGTTCGATACCGTGCCGATTACCTGCGTGTTGGTGTTTGATCCGGATGCGGTTATCTGATACCGGCCATTTATCTGTGGGGCGACGGCTGTGACGAGCGTTATCCCTGTCGTGATCGCATCCGCGTCCGCTTGGGTGAGCGTTTGCGCGGCACCGCGTCCCGAGCTTACGACCGATCCCGGTGTGCGCTGGAAGCTAGGAGATACGACGATCAGATTCGAGCCGATAGATTGTATGCTCGCGGCAATCGAACCCTGTGCGCCCTGGCCAATCGAGATCAAGGCGATGACCGAGCCGATGCCGATCACGATGCCCAAAATAGTGAGTCCCGAGCGGACTTTATTTACCGTAACCGCGGAGAACGCTTCTTTGAATAATTCTTCTATAGGCATGGATTTAATAACTAACAACTAACGACCAACGACTTACGACCAATTGATAAAAAACGAAAATGACGTTCCGTTTTGATAATTATAATGTCATTAGCCATGTGTCGTATGTTGTAAGTCATTTACACGTCGTGTTCGTGGTGAACGCTCGCCATGCGGCGCGTGTGTTTTTTGCTGTCTTCCAATATCCCTCCATCGCGCATATGGATGATGCGTTCTCCATGTTCGGCGACGTCGCGCTCGTGCGTGATGAGCACGATCGTGCGGCCTTCTTTGTGAAGACGCTGAAAAGTGGAGAGTACCATCTCCCCCGTTTTCGAATCGAGATTGCCTGTCGGCTCATCGGCAAGGAGCAGTGTCGGATTGTTCACGAGCGCGCGTGCTATTGCCACGCGTTGTATTTGCCCTCCGGAGAGCTGATTCGAAAGATGCATCCACCAATCTTCCGGAAGAGCGGCCCCGGTGAGCGCTTCACGTGCCCGCTTTTCACGCCCTTCTTTCGCCATTCCCGCGTAGACGAGCGGCAGGACCACGTTGCGGAAAACGGTCGTGCGCGGCAGGAGATTGAACTGCTGGAAAACGAAACCGATCTTTTCGTTTCTGATATCCGCAAGTTCATTTTCGGAAAGCTTCGATACGTCTTTCCCGTCCAAAAAATATTGTCCGGAGGTTGGCGTGTCGAGGCATCCCAGGATATGCATCAGAGTCGATTTGCCGGAACCGGACGGGCCCATGATCGAAACAAACTCGCCGTCACGGACAGTGAATGAAACATCTTTGAGCGCATGCGTTTCCACGTCGCCGGTCTTATACGTCTTTGTGATGTGTTTGATTTCGATCATTATTACATTGCAATTGTGCAATTAAGGAATTGAGCAATTACGAAATTCTCTTATTCCCCAATTGCCTAATTGCGTAGTTGCTATCTTCCTCCGCCGAATCCGCCGAGGCCGGGTATCCGCAGGCCTCCGCCGGTTGTGGGCGTCGCGGAAGTCGATTTCGTGACCGTCTGGGTCACGATCATATCACCTTCGTTCAGCCCGGAGAGAACTTCGGTTTCCGTGTCATTCGAAAGCCCCTTCGTGATCTGCACCGGCGTCGGCATACCGGTTGTTCCCATCACCTGTATCGTGGAGACGCCCTGCTTCGTCGCGATCGCCGAGTTCGGTACGGTGAGCACATCTTGCTTTACGTTCGTGATGACGGCGATGCTGTCGCTCATACCCGGCCTCACCGATGGATTCGGTGCATCAAGCGCAACCTGCACGTTATAACTTACGACGCCTTGGGTCACCGTTCCCAGCGTATCAACCTGGGAAACTTTTCCCGTGAGCGTTACGTTCGGCAGCGCGTCGAACGTGATCGTCGCTTTTTGTCCGACCGAAACATTCACGATGTCCGTCTCGTTAAATGTCGCCTGTGCGAGTTGCTGATTACTTACGAGTACGGCAATGGTCGCGGGCGCAGGTTGGCCGATCTTTGTCGCGATGTTTGTGATAACTCCGTCGAAGGGGGCGTGCACATAGTCGTGGTCAAGATTCGCCTGGGCGTCGGCCAGGGAATTTTTCGCCTGCGTGAGCGAAAGCTGCTGCTGCCTGATTTGTAGGTCGGTGGGGCCGGCGACAAGCTGATCGAGCGCCGCCGAGGATTGCGCGAGGGAGAGCGAAGCGCTCGTGATCGCTTGTTTGTCCGTTTGCAGGGAATTTACGATCTGAAAAATGGTCGAGAGGTGGCTGTTGATCGTTGCGATGTAGGATTGCAGATTCGTTTCGTCGGTATTGAGTTGCGAGGGGATCTTTTGATTGTTTTGCTGCAAGACATTCTGCACGAGATCGAGAAGATTTTTTGCGTTCGCATTCGCGACGGAGACCGCCTTCAAGGTGCTGTACGTTTCGGCGAGGAGTGATTCGATGGTCGAGGTGCTTGAATAGACGTTTGAATTTTTATAATCGGCGAGGTTTTGGTTGTAGGCGGTGACGGCAGTCTGATAACTTGTGGCGGCGCTTATATTGTATTGCGCCACATTTGGGGAATAGTAGCTGATCAAGTTGGAATAGGCGTCGATATCGCCCTGTACTTTGTTCAACGCCGTGCCGTAAAGCACCGTGTTCAACCCGCTCATGACCGCCGGAATATCTATGAAGGTGTTCGAGGTGTCGTTATACGCGGTGTTATAGTCCGAGGCGAGATTGTTTTTGCTGTTCTCAAGATTTTGCTTTGCTTGCGCAACCGAATTTTGCGATTGCAGCAATGTCGAGGTCGTCGGTGGCTGCGTGAGCGACTGGAGTTGGAGCTCCGCGCTTGTCACGCTCACTTGCGCGTTCCGCACCGCGCGGTCATCGTTCGTCGTGTCGAATTCAAAAAGCAGTTGTCCGGCCGAAACTTTTTGATTGTTCGTCGCGTGTATCGCCGTTACGTTTCCCGAGGCCTGCGCCTGGATGTTCGTCTGGTTGGAGTCGGTCATTTGCCCGCTTCCCGTAACCGAAACAACGAGCGTCCCGCGCGCGACCTTCGCCGTCACATATTGCGGGGTAACGGTAGCGGTACCTTTTATTTTCGTATACCCGTAATATCCTCCGCCCAAGACGACGATCGCGATGATTGCGATTCCCAACTTGCTCAT
The DNA here is from genome assembly GCA_041487555.1 of Minisyncoccia bacterium. Lineage (GTDB taxonomy): Bacteria > Patescibacteriota > Minisyncoccia > UBA6257 > 2-01-FULL-56-20 > DATLTV01. Next base: position 8,403 of record JBGPNL010000021.1, read on the forward strand.
CAAAAATGATTTCATTGTTTTGAAATATAATTAATTTTTTATTGCAAGATACGAACCAATCTTGCTTCGATCTGCCCCTGTTCGTTCGGCGTGCCGATCACGACTACAGATTCGCCCGTTTCCAGATCGGAAAATGCGATTGCGGAGCGATGCTCGAGGAGCGCGGTGGACGATGAGATGACGACGGTTTTTTCAAGATTGTCCTGGCCCTTGATCATGATCATCGCACTCGTGCTGTCGATGCCCGCGATAGTGCCGAACGCGCCGTGCGCGTTCATGAATGCGCTGGAATCGAAAGGCATCATGCCTTGCATGCCAAAAATGCCGTGATGCGGCCCCGCGAAATTTCGGTCATAATTTTCTCCCCAGGCATACGAGAATCGCGCCTTATGGTAGCCCACGAATGCGCCGAAAGAGAATGAGACGAAGACAATAAGCAAAAGGCCGACGAGTAAGGCCGCCCGCTTGAACGTTTTTGATTGGGGAAGTTTGTTGAAATCCATGCCGTTAATTTTGTTTTACGGATCTCGCGAGCGAAAACAACTCGCTCGTGTTCCGCGCGATGTAGGTAAGCGATTCGAGGAGGATAAAAAGCGCAAAGAGGAAAATGGCGGCATAGGCAACGGGGAACGATTCGAGGAAGAAGAGGCCGAAGTTCTGCCAGTTCGCGGCGGCCGTCCCCGGGTCCATGGCGATGACTGAAAGAAGCTTCAGTATTTCCGATTGGATGAGCGCTCCCTCAAGGGAGAAAAATGCGGCGAAGAGCGCTGCGGCGGAGCAGGCGAGCGCAATCGTAAAATATGCGGCCTTCCGTTTTGATGCCGCGATCTTTTTCTCGACGCCGATGCGTTTCATGATTCGCTCGAAAAGAAGAGCCGGGGGTTTCACCGATTCCGGGCCTTCAAACGAGCCTTCGTGTTCGCGCTCTATCATATAGTTACTACGATAAAATCAGGCGTTCGGGTGCGAAATGGTTATCAGGCAGCTCATTTTAATCAGTAAAAACAGGTCATTTCGGCGATTTGACAAAATAGCCAGATTTGCTACAATATGGGTGTTCTTTGAAATCATGATGAGCTGAGCATTTTGCACGCCAAAGCTTGGTTTTCAAAATGCTCATCTCATCACGCTACTGCGCGACAGAGACGTGCCTGTTACTACTCATCAAAACGGTGGTAAACAGTATTTGTAAAGGAGAACGACGATGACGAATGTATCGATCACGTCGGGACAAAAAGAGCGAATTGCTCAGCTTGTCATCGACATGCTTGTTTCAATGGGTGCGGACAGAGACAGCGCCCAGGCCATCATTACCCGCGGGGGCGACCTGCAAGCCGCCATTCGCGAACCACTTCTCGACATCGGTGCCCTGCGCTACAAGTCCGAGGAAGTCGAATCGAAGTATGGCTATCCGCAAGGATTTGCCGTGCGTCCGGTCTGCGAGCAGCTTCTTACGCTCGTGAACATTTTCCCCGGCCTCGACGCTTCAAAGGCGCTCGCCTGCTCAAAAGAGAAGCGTGCGTTGCCTGAAGGCATGGATGGTCTCTTCGCGATCCCGAAGTGGGAAAAAATTGCGAAGACCTACAATGAGGCGGTTGAGAAGGTGATCGTGGCGATCGAGAAGAGCGGCCGACCGTTCCAGAATTGGCGGAAGGGTGAACTAAACGCCAAGTATCTCAAGCGCTCCGAACGGACTGAAAAAGCGATGGCGGCCATCTCGAACAAGCAGGACGGCGACTTCATCGTCATTCCCGCACAGCTCGGTATGCTCCATCGTGGACGTTCCATCCGTCGTGCCCGCGAGGTCATGAAGGACAAAGAGTTCGGACTTGGTGCGTACGAGATGGGCATCATCCTTCTCACTCATCCTGAACGGCTCCAGGCCTACGAAAACCTCTGGATCGACTGCCCGGGGGACGAATACTCTCCAGACGCGGGTGGCCGGTTCGTGGACGCGCCGATCTTCGACTTCGACGTCGCCGGGTTGCACTTCGTCGGCGGCCGCTGGGTGAGCCGCGCGTACGAGTACTACGGCTCTGCTTCTGGGCTTCTCCCGCAGTAATCGCTCCTCGAACCCTCGAATGCTTGGATCTTTTGTATCCCTTGATCCTTGCATTCGGAATTTTTCAAGGGTTGCATACATAGTGTGCAACCCTTTTCTTTTTGCCATACTTTCATATACTGCATAACGAGCTTAGGCTAATGAACGGCAGTTTACGGATTGCCGCCGCCGAACTCTTTCTTCAAAGAAAAACAACCAGAGTCCTCCCGACTACGGTTTGGGGGAGCGTGTTGTCTTGAGGAGATTACTGCTTGCTTTCGTCTCGCGCAGGTGTCCGATTCCATCGGGCTGCTGCCGGATAAAATACAGGGATGAGAGGATATACTTGTCCAGCCCCAGTTTTTTGAAACTGGAGCTGGAGGAAAACCTCAAATTCCAGTGCCACGAATGGACGAAGGCAATTCCAGACGCGGATGGCCGGTTCGTGAACGCGCCGATCTTCAACTTCAACGACGGCGAGTTGCACTTCAACAACAACTGGGTGAGCAACGCTAACGAGAACTACGGCTCTGCTTCCGGGCTTCTCCCGAAGTCAATCCTCAAGAGCGAGATGTATAAATGCCCCCGGTCTTTTCCGGGGGCATTCGTCTCTATTTCACGGAGCGAATCCATCCGCCGAGCATCCTGCCGATTTCATCGATTGCCGATTCAAGTGCAAGATATTTTTTCTCATCAATCGTTTTTGTTTCTTTCATCAGGCGGATGAAGATGCGGAGAAAATTCAGCTTCGTGCTTGCCCTTTCAAGCTTCGGCAGTTTTTCCGTTTTCTGCATTTTGCTCGCCGAGAGAATATCCTCAAGCACTTCCAAGATCAGGGAATCGCAGCGTTGCCAGATCGTATACCGATCCTGTTTTGGCACGAGATTGCGGTAGC
>JBGPNL010000022.1:0-11264 GCA_041487555.1 Minisyncoccia bacterium
CCGCATACCATTTATTGGGATCCGCGTGCGAAGGAGAAGTAATAGTAATGCCAGAGTCAAAGCCCCCGGATGATCCTTCGGGCGCGGCACCAGTGTCGGGAGCGGGCGACGCAGTCGGCGGAGGCGGGGCGCTCGCCGCGGGATTCACGGTAAATGAGGCCTTGCCCATATCGGAAAGAACATTCGTGCCTTTCCCGTCGGCAGCCAAAGCGGTGGCGGCGGAGAAAGAAACGCTTGCCGATCCCGCCTTCAGGGCCTTGAACACAATTTTCACGACTACGCCTCCGGAATCGGAATAGGCTGAGGGATTCCCGCCGCTGAACGTTACCGTGCCTTTGGAATTCGAGAAGCTCGGATCGCTCGTCCACAAGCTGAACACCGAGCCGTCTTTCGTAACGCTTGAAACCGAAAGATAATTGGCATCGAACGAAACCGCTCCATCAGCGGCATTCACGCCAACTCCCCCGCCGGAGTCGAGCAAGACGCTCACCGTAAATGTTTTCCCTTCGCTATAACTTCCGCTCGCGGGAGAAAAATAAAGCCGCGCGCCGCCAGCAAGCACGAATACTCTTTCGAGCTGCCATGCGCCGAAAAGCACAAGGAGTCCGAAAATGGCGAACGCCGCGATCTTCCTGCGCCCCGTAGAAAATAAAACCTTTTTTATCCTTTCTTTAAATGGTAAGTAGAACTGCATGGTGAAATAAAATATGCTCTGCTTTTATTTTTCTTCGGGGGTTTTATAACTCAATGATGCGAGCGTAAACATATTATTTTGCTTTTTCCACATCGGCGGAGGTTAACGTCTCGACGACCACAAGCCTCCTTCCTTCCGCAATGTTCAGAATGGGCAGACTCACGATGAGCACTCCTTTCTTGAAGATCGCTTCCGCCTTCACCACGTCAACTTCAACCGGTAACACTATTTTTCGCGAGAACGGCATCCATACGCATTCCTGCTGAATATATTTTCCGTCCACATCTTTGCTTGCCTCTCCCTTCTTTTGCTTGACCGGGCGCTTCCGCGCGCCCTTGATGGTGAGCATGTCGTTCTCTTCGTCGAGCATCACCTCAAAATCAGTCGGATCCACTCCCGCGGCCAGTGCATAGATCACGATTTCGGCGGGGCTCTGGTAAACGTCGACGTTCAGCTTTTCACTCTCGACTTCTTCGACGACAGTCTGGTCTTTCTTTTTATCGGGAGCGCCATCGGCGACCAACTCATTTCCACCGCCTCGCTGAGCAGCCTGCCTTCCCCTTCCATTCCCGTTTAATTTTTCGTTGAGCTTATCAAAAAAGGATGTCATGTGTCGTGGAGAGATAGCTATAAATAGCCTTACTGTAAGTATAACAAAATGCCTTTTCCAGCCCTGTGGCTAACCTGATGATAGCAAAATGCCAAAACCCCAGACTGCCTCGCTTTTCCCTCGTTATGCCCCTTTTCTCGGGATCGCATGAAACAAAAAAACCGTCGAGAGGGTTTGGCGGCCAAGCAGTAGAAGTAAGTTCTACCTAATTATTTATCAACTGGTAAGGCAGCGTCCAGTATCACCGGGGATTTTAAGCCCCCACGGCTCCCAGGCTTGAGGCACCGTGAATGATTCCCGCTGCCTCTGGCGTATTTTACCATGTAAAATTTCCGTCGTCAAACTTTGCCCGGATGTTTCCCGATGTTTTTCTCTGCTTATTAAAAAAGCGCGGTTTATACCCGACTAGGATTTTGGTTCCACGAGAACGGCAGTACTGTAAACCAGTATTACCATCCGACCTCTTTTACGGTGCCGAAGTTAGCCAAGGGTTATAAGTCACGTAGTCGGAGACGGGAGACGAGGTCGCTCCACCCGGGTTCGACGATGGGTTGTATGGGCCCAAACTGGAACCCCACCAATTTTGTGTAGCAGCCGCACTTGAAGTCATGTTCGTCGGGTTGTAAACCCCGAACTGTGGATGTGTCGTAATCGTACTACTCGCGATACTCAGTGTGCCGCTAGAAACTCGTACGCCATAATTGGCGCTCGAAGCGACCGTGAGATGTAACGACTTGAGCTTACCTCCGGTCATGTAGATATCTGAGTAGGTGTTCTGGATGCCACCGTACCTTACCATCGCCCTACTTATGGTGCTGCTCGATCCGGCATCGGGTTCAATGCCACCCCAATCACCAGCGAGCGGACTCGTTGAAGTTCCATCGCCATTCGTGTCGCCACCGATGGAATCGTCTGTGAGCGAAGTGAAATAAACCATATTTGTCGATGTTCCCGACCCCTGAGCATTGAGCGTCCCGCTGATATATAACTGTGAAAATCTACCCGATTTCATGATCATGCCCGGATTAAGGGTAAGGGTTTTGCCCGAAGAAACGGTAAGCGCCGAGTTTACGTACGGAATATCCTTACCCCATGTCTGACTAGAGCCCGTGTTGCCAGAAACGAGAAATCCATTCGTCCCATTGCCTGTAGCCGTGTTTCCTGAAGACGAGAGGACGAGGCCGTCCGTCAAAATAAAGGATCCGGCATAATTAGCGTTGTTGGTAAGCGTGCTGGTCGTAATGGTGAGACTTCCTGCACCTTGGCCGACCACTCCATAACTATTGCCGACGAAGGTACTGGTTGTGATTTTCACGGTACCGCTCGCAATTTCTAAGCCGTAGTTGCTGCTTGAAGCAAACACGGTGCTCGTGGCGGAGAGATATCCCCCGTTTACATACACATCGGCAAAGAAGGGATTGTTGGAAGCGCCACCGTAACGGATAACTGCGTTCTTTATGGTGCTCGTCGATTTGCCCTCTAGGTAGATATATGCCCAGTCTCCCGCGGCAGGAGTAGTAGTGGTTGCATCATCGTTCATGTCTCCGCCTATCGCATCGTCCTTAATCGAAGTGAAGTAGACCGGGTCGGTTGAGGTACCTTGTACATCTAATTTACCATTTACCACCAAAGAGGCATTGGCAGTGAATTTGACGATGGCACCCTGCTTCACGGTAAGCGTCGCACTCGAAGAAACCGTAAGCGATGTCTGAATGATGTATATCTGATCCGCTTTCCATGTGGTGCTCGCGGTCATGAGGAAACTACTTGTCACGTAATGGACGAAAGAAGATGTGGTGTGCGGAAGCGGATCGGCCCACATGTAGCCGAAAGGAACATCATTCGTCCAAGTATCAGAAGCCTGACCCCCAGGTCCTGACCAACCGTAAGGATCAACCCCGTCGGCAAAAAAGAAATTGTCGATTGGAGGGGATGAGGTAACCGTAACGTCTGCATTGTAGACCTGAAAATGAAGGTGGGCACAGGGCAATACGCATCCTGTATTACCACTCTTGCCGATAATTGTAGCTCTAGTTACAGTATCCCCCGGCAATGAACTAGTTGAATCAAGATGGGCATAGAGCGTTGAGATACCGTACTGGCTGTGCCAAATTCTTACAAAGCGCCCGAAATTCATAGTATTTGTAGTGTCATTGGGATCCTGCCATTGTGATTGCTGCACCGTACCAGACGCCGCTGCAAATACTGGCGTTCCCGTTGCGACCGCGTAATCAATGCCTTCATGGCCGTTATAGCAGGCAACTCCACTACCGGTGCTGGTGTTACTGCAGGTAAGAACTGAAATCCATGAGCTCGTCGTGTACGCCACGCCAGTATACTTAGTAAAAGTTGAGGTATTCTGATCGCCGCCACTACTTTGCGGCGTTGTATGGTCGACCCAAGCATTTATACCCGTGTTACTGCCAAAATAACTTAGATTAGCCGGATCAACCGGCATTGTAAGGTAACCGTAATCCGCAAACATAATTTTTGGGAATACTACACCGAAGATTGCAATAAAGCAGAACAACAGAATTTTATTTAATTGCTGAAATATTTTCATTGACTTTATGATTTAAAACGCACTGTCTCAAGAATGGTATAAAAGATCGGATCTGTAGCAGTGGCGATTGATGGCGACGTGCTGAACGTAATCCCCCATGATTGACCGCCATGCTCAATGCTCAATAAACGCGTTAACGTATCGCGATTAATCACGCCGAAATATGCGCCCACATCGACGTGTTGGCCGCCAACGATCCGAGGGCAATAATATGGCTCCGGAGCACCCGTAGGAACGAGACCGGAGCCGATTGCATCCAATGTTTTCAAGTAAAACTGGGCTCCGTCGCCGGAGAGAGTCGGGTAGGGCCAATCGTTGTCGAATTTCCAATTCGGGGGATATTGAAGCGTAATATTCCCAAAATCGAGCGTTTTCCACGTCGAGGTTGAAATGCCCTCCTTTGAGATATTGCATATCACTTGTTTTTCCGGCGGGGGCGTCACAGCAACGGGAGGCTGAGATGCCGGTGGCGCTGTTGGTTGCGTCGTGAACACAACGGGCGGTGGCACAACCACGACTGGCACCGATTGTTTTTTCGAGGCGACAAGGTCCCCCACCGCTGCAATGAATATGGAAACTACGAGAATGCTTAGGACGATTTTTTTGTTCATGGTTTAGGGAAGGATTGGATAATCTTTTTCCGAGCTGTCATTCGTGAGTTGAGCCACGGTTCCATCTTGAGTGCTCCAAATCTGGTTTTTGCCCGAAACGTCCGAAGAAAACACAATCGTTTTCCCGTCCGCCGAATAGCTCGGGTGCTGCGCTTGGCCGTGAGTAAAATTCGTCGTATTTTTCAAGGATTTCGAAGTGGCGTCGTATTCCCAAATATTTCCCGCATTCGCAAAGGCAATATTCGTTCCATCTGGAGACCACATGGCGGGGTAGCCCCAAACAACATCAGAAAGTTTTTCGCGTCCGGTGCCATCTGAATTCATTACCCATACCGATTGCTCTTTGTTGATTAAAAGATCGGACATAAGAAACGAAATCTTGTCGGCTTTAGGCGACCAGCGAACCCAGGTAAGGATGTTGCCATTCCCCTTCAGCAATGCTTTGTCGTTTCCCTGCGGATCTCGTACATATAAGGTAGAATCATCCGTTCCTCCGCTTGTGAGCGAATATAAAATGCCTCCGTCAATCGGAGAAATATCGGCGTTGATGGTCCCGTTGGGAAGGCCGATGTCGTAATACTTGTTTTGGGCGTCGAGGGCGTAAATCCTTCTTACCCACGGAGCTCCCATCGGCGATAGATACAATAAAATCTTGCTGCTGTCCGGAGCCCACGCGCTGAAAGCACCGAGATGCGAGGGGGTTATCTGGCTTCCGTCAGCACTCGCTATGTAGGTATATAAATCCGATTCATCCTCGATGGAATTGAGGGTCACGGCTACGAGCTTTCTATCCGGCGACAGATGAAGCCATTTGGTGTAGTTCCCGAACTTACTGTTTCCGAAATCAGAAACGGCTTGCGACGCATCCGCGGATAATTTCATCGACTCTACCGTAGCGTTATGCCCGTCGAAAGAAGAATCGAGAAGTAAGCCACTGCTTTGGATTGCGGCGATGTTTGCCGTCACGTCCGGATTCGCATGCGTGTGCGGCAAAAAGAAAAACACGATGCCGACGAAAAGGAGGACACCAGCCACCATGAGACCAAGTTTGTGAGTAAGCGACAATCTATATAGCTTCATTGATTTAGATTGATTATTGGACGCAATATGTAGAGCCGCCACAGTTTATGCCGTCGGCAACACCATGCACGCTCTGGGCCAAGTTTGGATTTGTCGGATCTTCGAGCACTGCGCCAAGCGTATAACTCTTACCGCCTGCGCTGGTTCCGTAAAAATAACTTCCGTCGGCTACTGGGTCATTTGGAACGGTTCTGATTCCGAATCCACTTCCAGCATCCGTTAAAGCCACGATCAGCGAAGGCCATCCATGAGCCTGCGACCATGCGGGGCAAGGTGCCGGTGGTGCCAAAGGAGCAGGACCCGGGTAATAGCCGCAGCGGTTGAAATAGGTTTGCAGGTCTTGTTGCACTTGTTGCAAATCGTTGATCCTTTTCGCATCCCGGCTGGCAATATCTGAAGGAATCGGAGCAGAATTGACTTGAGCGTGATGCAAGAAAAAAATAACGCCCCCGAGAAGAAGGGCGGCGGCTACGATAAACAAGATTTTTCTATTTGAGAGAAATCCCCACGAAGTCATGTACGTTAATCGTAGCACCTAGAAGCCCCCCCTGTAATGCCACTTATGCACAGTTATAAAAACTTTATCTTTTCTCCAGGAAGATTTTATCTGTGACTGTGAATGTCCGTATTACAACGAATATTTCGGATCAATGTTCACGATATTTTTCGTTCACGGAAGCCGCGAAGCCCGAGCCCTCTCGAAAGTTCTTTTTCGTCGCGAGTCGCCTCGGCTTCGCGCCTGCCTACCGGCAGGCAGGCGAGCGGCGCGAACGTTTGACGACGGTGTAGTCAGCGACTACTCCAAGGCGAACTTCGCGCCGTGCAGCCGAAGTCCGTGACGGCGCAGCAGAAAAGGGAACTTTCGGGAGGGCTCAACCCGTCCAATTAAACAGCAAAATGCTCAAGTCGGTCAGATTCACTTTGCCGTCGTGATTGATATCTCCTTCCGGACCTGCACTGCCCCAGTGGAAGAGCAGAACGGAAAAGTCGACGAGGTTTACCTTTCCATCGCCATTCAAGTCCGAACCTTTCGCGGGATTCGGCGAGGGACTCGTGCCCACGCCGATATAAACGGATTTGCTGAAGTTGCTCGTACCAAGCGCGCCCGCAACGGTGCGCACTTTTACTTCGTACGTGTCAACCGTGAAGCCCGTGGTATCCAAAGAAAATTGCCAGCTCCCCGTCGTGTCGCTCGTTATGTTATTTTTTACCGCCTTGCCTCTCGTTTGCGCAGTTACCGAGACTTCGAGCGTCGACGAGGGAACGGCCTTGCCCGAAAAAATAGCGGTGTCGCCGGGATTTATCGTATCCTTCGGCGTGGAGATCGTAGGCGGCACCACGATGCCCGAGATGGAATCTCTTGTGCCTGAGATGAGCGTGAGCGTGGTCGAATAGAGCGAGGACTCGCGGCCGCTGTCATCCGTCGCGTATACGCCGAACGTATACACTCCCTGGGTAACGTTTTGCATATTCGCAGTGAAAGCGCCGAGTCTGTCCACCAAGGCGTCGCCGTACACTTTGCCATCCTGCAGAATAGTCACTTTACTCCCGGGATAAGCGTAACCGCTCAAAAAAAGCTGCGGCTGCGATGGCGTCGGAGGATATGGCGCGCCTCCCCCTCCGCCGCCTCCACCCCCACCTCCGCTGCCGCCGCTGCCTGGAGGAGCGGGCGGCGGCAAGGGAGCGTCTTCATGAAAGGCGACCGGAAAATCAACCTGATCTTTATTGTGGTAGACGTCTTCACAGCGGACGTTGAATACGTAATCGGTATTGTCGGTGGGCGTAGAAATAACGGTCGTGTGGAACGTGATGCCGCCCGTCACGCTGAAGATATCGGGCATTGAGCCATAATCGAGCCCCGAACTCGTGGCATACCGGCAGGTCGCGATCTCGTCGGTGTTCACGGAGATCTCGACGAAGCGGATGCCCGCCGGGATACTGCCCGAAGGCAAGGGGTTCGAAAGCACGGGCGGCGCGAAGTCGAATGTGTTCGCCTCCATAGCGACGGGCGCGACGATCGCCACCATAGTGGCGCCTGCATTAATGAGCGCATTCGATGCATCGTTCGTGGCGATCTTTATTTTGTACGAACCGGTGGACGTGGGATTTCCGATTTGATCGGTTCCCGTTGCGCCGAACGACGCGTTCGTACCGACCGTAATGCGAACGAATTTGCCGGAACTTATTCCTGCCGTCGAATTCAATTTTATCGTGAACGACCCGCCCATTCCCGAAACGACCGAAGCGCCATCGTCCGTAGGCGAAGCGGTCGCAGCGAGCGAACGGTCCGAATACGGCCCCGTGGATGAACCTGAGGTCGCGAGATCGAAACTCGTGTAATCAAGCGTCGACGGAAAAACGAAAGCCGCGTCGGGCGTTATCGTCATACTGCCCGAGAGAGGGATGGCGCTCGGTATCTGGAAGGTAATGGTGTGGTTCGCGCCGACGCTGGGATTCGAGGTCGAGAGGAGGTCGCTCATAAAAGCGGGCGGGGTCGAGCCCCTAGTGCCATACGGAAATAAAAAAAACCCGCTTACGAGGACTAAGAAAACGGTCGCGAAATAAAACAGTATGCGACCATCGGTTTTGATCATGCCTGGAGCTGAGTAGGAGGAGGCGGCGTATTGACGATTTTACGCGCTCGAAAATCAAGATAAAAATTCAAGAGCACTAAGAGGAAAAGGAATGCGCCTCCGAGAAGCGAGTAGCGAAGCACTTTTATATCGTTCTCTCTCTGCTGCGCCTGCAGCGCCACAGTCTCGTTGTTCAACGCCGCTTCTTTGGTATTCAGCACCTGCTCTTTTGCCTGCAATTGCTCAGCCAACGTATTGTAGGGATTCGGAAGGACGCCCACGCTCAGCCCCACCGATCCCACTTGCGCCAAAAGGAACCTCCCAATCTCGGGATGACTATCCGATACTGTAACGACGGTCGCGGCAAGCATGACCATCGCTACTCCTAAAACGATAAGGCGGATATGGTGCATATCTAAATTATGTTTGAAGTTTCGCAACTGAGCAAGCGCCCGCCCTGTCATTCCCGCGAACGCGGGAATCCAGATTATACAACGATATCATCGTATAAATCCCTCCAATCAGGATTATCTTTTTCGATAAGCTCAAGCTTCCATGCCCTTTCCCATTTCTTTAATTGTTTTTCCCGTTGGATAGCGCCATAAGGGGCATCGTAAACCTCGTAATGCACAAGCCGATTTACTTTATATTTTTTCGTGAATCCATCGACTATCCCTTGTTTATGCTCCCAAATTCTTCGTACCACGTTATTACTCATGCCAATATATAAAGTCCCATTCCGCCCGCTGGCTAAAATATAGACGTAATATTGAAACCGCATCTTTCAAGTATGCGGTATCGAAGTTAAAGAAAATATAAAGCCTGGATTCCCGATCGGAGTCGGGAATGACGAACTAAAAAACAAGGGGCCTGATAAAATCGGTAAGCCGAGACTAACTGAACAACAAGAATATAATAATGAGCAAGAGCAAGCTGAAAACGATGAAGCCGAGAGTGATAAAGAGAAGCCGTGACGGAGCGGTGCGCATCGCTGCAACCGAAGGATTTACCGAGCCGCTTCCTCTCTGAAGCTCGCGAATCTTCTTGCGCACGTATGCCCGTATGCCGAAGTAGAATATGAGGATGATGGCAAGGATGCCGAAAAACACGGGCAAGATAATGTTCAACGGGAGCACCCAGAACGAAATGGTTTCGAACACCGTTTTCCCGTCTCCCGATCCATATGCGAGCGCTTCCGTCGCCTCATAGCGGCCGAAGGCAATGCCATCCGGCGTCCAGCTCGCGCCAAACGACCTCTGGCTCTTCGGGAAAATGCCGGCCACCACTTCATTGACGCTAAGCACCGCCACTTTTTTCCCGAACATATTCGTTATTTCAATCGGCCCATGAGGCTTGATGAGCACGTTCCCGAGGTTTTCCACTCTCGTCGTAAAATTGACCGGCGGATTGCTGTAAATATTTTTATCGGTGCTGAATTCGCGGATGCGCGCGTCTTCGACGCATTCCCCGCCGACATGCAAGCGAACCAGGGTGCCGATCTGAAGCCCTATGCCCGTACCGGTAGTCGTAGGACGCTTCGCCTCAAGTGAAAGGAATACGCCGCCAAAATGGTCGCAGGGAGACGCGTCCTTCGGTACGGCGACGGAAAAAGAAAAATCTTTCGTCCCTCCTCCCTTCACTGCAAGGGAGACTTGATCGAATTTGATCCAAGCGCTCACGCCGTATACGCTGTCAGTACCTTCGACGAATACCGGCTGACCAGCCTCTTCGATGTTCGAGATGTCTTTTGCAAAGAAATAAAACGTCTTCGCCTGGGCGTCCTGGTTCGAAACATGCACCGTTTCATGGAGCACCTGTCCAGGCTCCACGTTTTCATCGACGATTGCCGGCTGCACTCGTACACTCATCTCCGATTGCGCGAACGCAGTACTCCCCAGAGAAAGGAGGGCGGCTAACATGAGCGGGAAAACAGATACCAAGGCGATGATCTTTTTCATCCCGTTAGAAGCAGATCGCGATCGGCGATTTGCGAAGTTTAAAAATTTATTGAAGCGATTTTGTATAATCATGTTTTATGCTCGTTTTATAATGCGATCGCGGCTTCTAACGGGATTCATGTTATATATCGTAGCATACCGGACACGCCGTTGTCATCCTTGACCCCACCACATATCTGGTTTTGCCGGCAATAACGAAAAATCCCGCTTTTCGCGGGATCTTTTGCTTTAAAGGCTCGAATAGGTGCTAGAAAACCGGAGTTGCGACGTAAGTCAGGATATTCGTATAATCGTTTGCAGCAGCCTGCAATGCGCCGATCTGAATTCGGTATGCTACCTTCGCCAAACCGATGTTCTGCGTTGTTCCATCGCTCGTGCCGGTGGAATTAAATACCTGTCTTGAGGAAGTGCTCTGGAAGTTGCCAACGAAAAGCGCTGCTCCGGTTCCGAACTCGCCACCATTCAGATCGGAGTCGTCGCTTGTAAGACCGATATGGCCATATGTTTGCGCATTGTTAAGCGTGCTCGATGGCGCGGACCATGTGTGCGGTGTCGCATCCGCTCCTGCATTCGCAAAGAGGTGGATAGTCGCACCGGTCTGCGAAGTAAGATCCTGGTTCTCGACAACCGTTACCGTGAAACCATTTTTTGCGTTCGTTGCGACGTTCAACTGTTGACCCAAAGTTACCGGGGCGTTAATGGGGAGCGTTCCGAATGGCAAAGACGCTGGATTGGGAACAGTGCTATACGTCGTCGTCGCGCCGTTGATGGTCGTACCAGTCGCTACGCCCGCGACAGTGAACGTGAAGCTCGTGTCAACCGCAGCCGTCACAATCACATGCTTTACGATTGCAACGCGCGTATCGGCATTGTTTGTCTGCGTACCGGCGATACGGATCACATATGATCCTTCGGTGCCGGGGTTCGTTATCCTATTATTGGCAATAAGTATGTTTGCTGTTCCGGCATTAATACTATTCGATGCACACACAGTGAACTTAAGCGAACTCGTTCCTGCGGTAAGCGTTGCGTTATTAGTGCTTCCGGAACAGCTCACCACGATTGTCGCAGAAGCTGACCCTGACCACGTGACATCCGTAGATGTTACGGTCGAAAGGCCGGTGAATAAAAAAGTGAGGGGGTCGAAAAATATTTCAACCGTTTCCGCCGCCTTC
>JBGPNL010000023.1:0-11226 GCA_041487555.1 Minisyncoccia bacterium
AAAATCCTGCGATCGCAAGGTCATGAGGGTTCGACTCCCTCCTCGCCCACCATTTGCATGTGTCATGGCAGACCCGCCTGCCGGCAGGCAGGTTTGAACTTCCGATATCCCTCGGTGCAGAAATAAAATACCAGTTAAGGGTTTTTGATTTTTTGACGCACGGGAGCATTTATTGATAGAGTAAAACCAGCTTGTTATTGATATGAAAAGGAATGGGATATGCGACGAATACTACTATTATGCTGCACGATCTGCATCATCTCGCCCTGCGGAATGCCCGCACATGCGACGGCCGTAAAGAAAAAACCGATCCCGCCAGTCTCGAAAGAAGAACGCCAAAAACGAGAGAAAAGTAAAATGAAAACCGAACTCGTGCAAAAACTCTCGAATACAAAAGGCGCCGATCTCGATCTCATTGAAAAGGTCTTTTCCGACGATCGTCTCACGCTTTATCGCGCATCCACGCCGCAGCCAAACCCCAAACCGGAACCGGACCAGCCGAAAAATCCTTTGTTCCGCGAACGATTCGGGCTGCTCACGGATACATCGCTAGAGCGTTGCACGAATTTTTACGCTGAGAATCGCGAAGCCTTCGGTCCGAATAATATCGAAGACGACAAACTGAATCAGGCCGCCTGCGGCATCCTGCGCATCGAAACGAATTTCGGGATACCGACGAAACTATCCCCGTATCCCTTGGGCAGCCACCCTGCGATCATCTATCTTTACTCGCTATACGTCTTGAATCCGGGCATGCGAAATTTTGCATTCAATCAGCTTAAAGCATTTTTCGAATTTGCCCCGAAAAACGGTTGGGATGTCGACGATCTCTTTGAACTTCCCGGCTCGCCGACCGGCGCGATCGGTCTTTTCCAATTCGAACCGTCTTCGTTTCATCTCACGGTCGACGGCGACGGAGACGGAAAAATCGATCCCTTCAACCCGAAAGACGTGGTGGCTAGCATCAAGCATTATCTCATTGAAAACGGATGGGACAACAACGCGAGCCACCAGGCACGCGCTGTCGAGCTCTATTACGGCATACCGAAAAAGAAAAAGAAGCATCCATTTCACATTTACTACCGCGAAGGCGTGTTTGCCTATGGCAATGCGGTAGTTGCATATCTACAAATGCATCCGATACCAACAAAAGAAAAGCCCGCTGCAGAATAGCGGGCTTTTTTACTTTAGTGCCGACGGCAGGGATCGAACCTGCGACCCAACGCTTATGAAGCGTTTGCTCTACCACTGAGCTACGCCGGCATTATGTATTTTTCGTAGATCTCAATACACCATAGCATAAACCCAGAATCTTATATTGTAAATCAGAGCTTTTTCGCACCTCCAGTGCAAGCGTCCCATAATGGTCGTTGAAATTGGCATAGGTTTTTTTGCGTTTCGCTTTAATGAAAATTGTCTTTCGGAATTGGCCCAATGCCGCTTTCGTGGCCTTCGCCCAAAAACGTTTTATTTCCCCTTCGCGCGTCGCATGAGCTTCATTAACAAACACCGTAAGGACGAACTCGCCGGGGTTCACGTCGAAATACCTTTTGAGTACGAGGGCCATCAAGCGAATGAGGCCTGGGTTGGAATTCGTGAACCGAAACTTATTACCGGCTTTCGTGCCCTCGCCAAGATGAAGCCCGATGCCGAGCAAAAGCAGGTCGCGACTACTTATGGCGCCGATCTCACGCAACCCATTGTGCTCATATTCCCTTATTTTCAACTCCTTCCTATTTTTCTGCATGAGCGCTCCCCTTAATCTCCCTTCGTAGCCGCCAACGGACATTTGCTTGCGAAGATGGTCGAGCTGCGCACGCGTTAATTTCACGTCGGCGCACCAAAGGCTTGCGGAGCTTTTCGAAACGCCCAAAGTCCGTGCGATATCTTTAATGCTCTTGCCGGCTCCGCGCATTTTCACTGCTTCCAAATGTTCCTGCGATTTTGCCATACAATTAAGGGGTGGGTTTATTAAGTAAGTATATCACCGGTTCGCTTTTCGGCGCAATGGTCAATTCCCGCCGAAATAGACTAATCCGCATCGTCAGATGCGGATTATCCTTAAGAACCAAAAGCGGAGGTTTTCGTTTCGCGAGGGTGTATCGCAGGAGCGGAGGCGACGAGATACAGCGCGTTCTCAGCAGAAAACGACGTAACTTTAAATTTCCAAAGCGGAGGTTTTCCGTTGCACCGACTTAAAGAGAGCCCAGGAGGCGCAAGGGAAAACCGGGGCATGTTGCGGGGGCGGGAATTTTACTGCTCGCTGCGCCTTCGGCGGCTGCGCTTTCGAAACCCTCGGTTTCGAAGAGCTTCCGACACGGGAACCGGTCGCGGTTACCCGACCCCCTCCACTCGTGCAATTCCCGCCTTAAATAGTCGTTTCGCGCATGTGAAACACCTTAAGTCCCAAAGCGAAAGTTTTCGTCTCGCGAGGGTGTATCGCAGGAGCGCAGGCGACGAGATGCAGCGCGTTTTCAGTAGAAAACGACGCGACCCTCGCGAAACGAAAACTGTAGTATGTTGCGGGGGCGGGAATTGCACCCACTACGTCCAGCTTATGGGGCTGGCATGCAACTGTTACATTTCCCCGCGTTGAAATTATAACCTGGAACCCGGAATTGTCAAAACGTTCATCTAATGAGATTATTACAATACATGAAGAAAAATAAACCCGCGTTCCTCCTTTTGAAAAATCTGCTTACGGTCGCGCGCGGAAGCACGGGCTCAAATGCGTTTCGCAAGCTGTATTATCATGTTGACGGCCATGAGATCGAAGCGCTCCGCGACGGCGATCTAAGTTGCGCCGTGTTCGTGAGCTTCATCTTAAAAATTTTCTCGCTCATTCCCGGAATCCACACAACGGTAAAAGCGACTGTCATCGACCTCGAACGCTCCGGCTGGAGAACAATTAAAAAAACGCGCCCCGGCGCGATACTTGTCTACCGAGCGAAATATTTCCCTCGCATAAAAGAAACACACAGGCATGTCGGTATTTTTCTCGGCAAGGGTAAGGCAATCAGCAACGTAAGCAAAAAACGCTCGCCGGGGATACACAAATGGAATTACCGACCTGTCGAAAAAATATTATGGAACAAAAAACTCGGAAAATAGCGATCCTGGGCTTCGACCGGGAAGGAAAATCTACTTTGAAGTTCCTTCAAAGTAGCGGATTGGCGCGGATAAACACGCTGATGAACGCGGATAAGAAAGTCGGCGAAAATCCAGAGATTTGGATTCTCGACCGGAACGAAAACATAAAAGTGCCGCGCGGTGTGCACGCAACGCTTGGCAAACACTATTTAAAAGACCTCTTGTCTTTTGATCTCGTTTTCCGAACGCCGGGCATACCATGGATGAAACCGGAACTCGTAAAAGCGCGCCGCGCCGGCGTTGAATTTTCAAGCGCGACCAAGCTATTTTTTGAAGAGGCCGGACGCAAAAATGTCCATGTAATCGGCATCACGGGGACGAAGGGCAAGGGTACGACGGCGACGATTCTCTATAAAATGCTAAAAGCAGCCGGCAAGAAAGTTTTTTTGGTCGGTAACATAGGTAGGCCAGCATTGGATATTTTTTCTAAAATCAGCGTTAATCCCCGGCTGCGCCGAGGCTCCGGCGGGCAGGCGCGTATACATTCGCATAAATCCGCGACCGCAATAGCGGTCCTTGAGCTCTCGAGCTTCCAGCTCCAAGACCTCACGGCATCGCCCCACACCGCGGTCGTTCTCGACATTTTTCCCGATCACCAGGATTCACATCTGAATCTTAGGGAATATTACGACGCAAAGACAAATATTGCGCGACACCAAAAACGAGGCGATAGGATATTTTTCTTCAAGAATCACCCGCTGTCACGCTGGGCAGCCGCGAAAAGCCGGGGCAAAAAGATTCCCGTAGACGAAAAACACTTCCGACTTTTTTCGCAAAATGATTTAAGGATGCCGGGATATCACAACTTCAAGAACGCCATCATGGCGGCAACGGTCGCGCGGGCGTTTGGCGTTTCTGCGCAAGCGATCAAAAAAGCCGCGAAAGCATTCCGCGGCAATGAGCATCGGCTCGAATTCGTGAGAGGAATAGATTCAGTCGAGTTTTATAATGATTCGGCCGCCACGATCCCCGAACCGACCGCCGCCGCGATCGCCTCTTTCCCCGAGAAACAGATAATACTTATTGCCGGCGGACGGTCGAAGGTGGCGAATTATGCCCCGCTCGCAAAAGCAGTAAAGTGCGCCTCGGTACCGCTCATTGTTCTTTATGGCGAGAACCAACGCACGATCGCAAAAGCGATTCGAAGCAAGAATCAAGAAGCAAGAATCAAGAAGGCGCAAAACTTAAAAGCGGCAGTCAAAATAGCCAATTCATTCGCGAAGTCGTTAGTTATGAGCTATAAGTCATCGGTCATTGTGTTATTCTCCCCCGCCTCGCAAAGCTTCGATCAGTTCAAGAATTATGCGGACCGCGGAGAGCAATTCAAAAGAATAGTGAAGCAATTGAAATAATCCTCGAAAATCTGTAGAATCTGGATAATGTCCTCTATCACCAAACAAACCCTGGAACACCTGGCAAAGCTCGCACGGCTGAAGCTCGACCCGAAAGAAGAGGAGAAGCTCACGCAGGACCTCGCAAAAATCCTCGACCACTTTAAAGAACTCGAGGGACTCGATACATCGAACGTCGCACCCATGAGCGGCGGCACGCAACTCAAAAACGTGTTCCGCGAAGACGAGGAGCGCGAGAATAC
This sequence comes from Minisyncoccia bacterium, assembly GCA_041487555.1. Classification (GTDB taxonomy): domain Bacteria; phylum Patescibacteriota; class Minisyncoccia; order UBA6257; family 2-01-FULL-56-20; genus DATLTV01. Next base: position 4,745 of record JBGPNL010000023.1, read on the forward strand.
GAACCGAGGTGCGGGCATTGAACAATTCCCCGAAAAACAGGATGGGTTCCTCAGGGTCCCTCCCGTCTTTGAATGAAAACTATCCGTCATTCCGAGCTCTGCGAGGAATCTCCGTGGAGGTCCTTCGCTCCGCCGGACTGGCGGAGCTCAGGATGACAACCTATTAAAAGATGAAACTTCTGCAAAATCTCACAATCAAAAAATTTCACGACGGCTTGCTCAAAAAAGAATTTTCCGCGCTCGAAATGGCGCAGGCTTTCTTCGCGCACATCAAAAAAACCGACCCGCACATCAACGCATACCTGAGCCTCGACGAGGCGGGGGCGATGCGCAGGGCGGAAGCGGTGGACTTGGCCGTAGCGAAGGATGAAAGTGTAGGCGTGCTCGCCGGTGTTCCCTTGGCCCTCAAGGATAATATTTTAATCAAAGGGCAGCCTGCGACCGCCGCCTCGAAGATATTGGGGCATTACACGGCAAGCTACGACGCGGGCGTCATACAGAAATTGAATAATGAACAGGCTGTTTTTCTCGGCAAAACAAATCTCGATGAATTCGCCATGGGATCGTCCACCGAAAACTCCGCCTTTGGCACCGTGAAAAATCCGCACGATACCTCGCGCGTCCCCGGCGGATCCTCGGGCGGATCGACCGCAGCGGTCGCGGCCCATATGGCGGTTGCCGCGCTCGGATCCGATACCGGCGGTTCGATACGTCAGCCCGCGAGCTTCTGTGGCGTGGTGGGGCTGAAGCCCACCTATGGCGCGGTCTCGCGCTCCGGCCTTATCGCTATGTGTTCAAGTCTTGATCAGATCGGCCCGATAACGAAAACAGCGGAAGATGCGGCGATCCTCTTTAAAGCAATCGTCGGCAAGGATTCGTTGGACGCCACGAGTGCGCCTACTGCATACGGTGAAGAACTTTTGAACCCGAAGCTCGAAAACGTGAAAAGGCTCGTGGTCGGACTTCCCGAAGAATATTTCGTGGACGGACTCGACCCCAAAGTGCGTGCGGGGGTCGATATGGCAATCGAAAAAATCAAAAGTCTCGGTTTGAAATTCAAAAAGATCTCGCTCCCCCATACGAAGTACGCCTTATCCTGCTACTACATCGTGATGCCCGCAGAAGTAAGCTCCAACCTGGCGCGATTCGACGGGATTCGCTACGCGAGAGACGAAAGACTGAAAACCGAAAACTTAAAACTGAACGATATCTATTTCAAAACCAAGGGCGAAGGATTCGGCGCTGAGACCAAGCGGCGCATCATACTCGGCACATTCGTGCTCTCATCCGGCTATTACGATGCCTATTACGAAAAAGCCCAGCGCGTCCGAACGCTCATAAAGAACGATTTCGAGAATGCGTTCAAACAAGTGGATGTGATCCTTACTCCGGTCGCGCCAACCCCGGCGTTCAAGATAGGCGAAAAAGCGAACGATCCGATCTCGATGTACCTCTCGGACATTTTCACCATTCCCGCAAACCTCGCAGGTATTCCGGGAATCTCTATCCCCATAAAACCGTATGCGTATCCGAATACTTCGCAGGAATTACCGGTCGGCTTCCAGCTGCTCGGCAAGTGGTGGCGCGAGGCCGACCTCTTGGGAATCGGGCAATTCTATGATAAACTGGAGCCTCTGGAGCCTGCCTCGTAAATTATTTTAATTACACTCAAACTTATGGACCCCACAAGCACGCTCAATACGCTTCTGCCCACGCAAGCGCAGAACATACTAAGCAACCCCCGCGTACAGCAAGGAGCGCATCAATTGGCACAGATGGGATCAGCTTTCTATTTCTCGCACTTGGGAATCTTCGAATTTATCAGCGTCATTGTATCCGGTACCTTGATCGCGGCTACTGTTTTTTTCATCATAAAAACCGGGTGGCTCGCGGTCCGCATCGATAGGGTGGAAGACGTGATACTCAAGGCCGATACTCCGAAACGCAAATCACTCAAAACATGGGGCAAGGTACAGCAACACTTCTTCCAAGGCGACGAGAACAGCCTGAAACTCGCGCTTCTTGAGGCCGATAAGATACTCGATGAAGCTTTGCGGCTTGCGGGTATCATGGGAGAGAATCTCGGCGACCGCCTTAAAAAGATCAACGAATCCCAGCTGCCGAATCTCCAAGACATCTGGGAAGCGCATAAACTGCGCAACCGCCTGGCGCACGAACAGGATTTCAAATTGAACCGGAATACCGCGGAGCGGGCGCTCGCGATCTACGAACAGGCCTTCAAAGACCTCGGACTCTTAGACCAATAAGGCGAGTCATTGCACCGAGTTACCGTTCACGCTCGTCACGGTTACCATATTGGAACCCTGGTTGTGGCCGCCCACAATCGATACCGAAGTCCCCACGAGCGGTTTCAGAGCGGCGGCTACTTTCGCATCTTTGGAATTTGCCACGAACAATTTGATGCCATTTGAAAGCGTAACGGTATAAAGCGCCCCTGCGCTCAACGTTCCTTTCGCTTCTACAGAAAGCACCTGTGGCGTCGAAGAGCCCGCCGCAAAGGGCGCAACAAAGTAGGAAAGGTCGGCAGCGAGATCCTGGTTTTGACTGGTAAGCGAGATTATCTGCGCCGAAAGATCATCCTTCGCTTTCACGGCATCGTTCAGTTGAGCCGTGAGATCGGCAACTTTACTGCTCGCCGAAGCGCCGGAGCCTGTAAGCGAGGTTATTTTATCCTGTAGTCCTTTGGCCTGGGAATAGAAATATACCGAAGCGGCCCCGCCGCCGATCGCGAGCAGCCCGCAGACGATCGCAACGATCATCCATATCGATATTTTGCGCGGCGCCGCCGGAACGCGCTCGCTCGGCCCCACCTCCAAAACGACCGGCTTTTCTTTCGGAATGCTTGCCGCCAGAGCTTTCGCTTCCTTTTGTTTCTCTTCTTTTTTTGTTTCTATCTTTTCCTCTTTGCGCTCTGTCGCCGCACCCTTCGAAACGGGGCTCAAGCCGGAATTCGGGATAAGGTCGTTTACCGAAATAATACCGGCAGAAGTATGGTTTGTCGCGCTCGCGTTCGGAGAAGCGGAGGCATCCATGCCCTTTACCGAATCTTCGACATCAGCCGTCGCCCAGCCGGCGCTCACAAGGGCGGCTTTGATCGCGTCCAGGCTCACGCCCGACTTCAGTTGCGAGGTAACGTATTCAACAATCTGCTGATTGACCATAGCTTTATTCTAGCAAATAACGGAATTATCACCGCAAAACCTATTCTTTCTTGAGCCGCCTCACGAGCTCAAGGACAAGCTCGTTCTGATGTTCAAGGTGCATGAGGATCGCTTCGATCTCGCGCTCGGCTTTCACATTCACTTCGAAATCGGCCTCGGCGCGCGCTTCCGAGTGGCGGCTCTCCAGATTCTGGCCGATCATAATGAGCGGCAGCAAAAACAGCTGGATCATATTCGATATAAAAAGCCACATGACGAACGCGGGGAACGGGTCAAAGCGCAAATCCACCGGCCCCAACGTATTCCAGCAAAACCAGCTTGCGGTCCAGCAAAAAATAATAATAAAGAAGCCCATCGAACCGACACGCCTCGTGATCAAAAGAGCGAAACGTTCGAGCTTCGTCAGCCTTTGCTGATGCTCAACATTTATGTTGCGCAGCGGCTTGCGAAGTTTTTTTAATTCCGCGAGCGTAGGAAGATTGTTCTCACTCATCCCGTTAGAGATAGGATCCCGTTAGAAATTCGGCAATCATCGACTTTTTCGGAGTGAATGTTTTCCGAGTTATATACATATTCTTAAATTAACTCAATTGCAAAATTTCTAACGGGATCCATTGGCTTATAGAAAGACCTTTAACTGTCGTATAGGCATAATTTTAAAAATTGAGGAGTGCCAAATCGACTGGTTATCTCTAACGGGACTCATTGCAAGCTTAACTTCTCCGCATATTTCGTGACCTCTTCGACATACGATGCTGTTTTTACGAAATATTCAGAAGCGCCGAGTTCTTTCACGCGTTTTACGTCCTCCTCCTGCCGAAGCATCGAGAGAACGATGACCGGGGTGGTGATTCCTTTTTGCTTCATTTCCGAAAGCACCCCGAAACCAGGAATGCCCGGCATAACAAGATCGAGCACGATAAGATCAAAATTCTCTTTCTCCAGAGCTTGCAGGGCCGAAGCTCCATCATATGCCGCCTTAGTCATAAAGCCGGCCTTCGCGAGATGAAACTCCAAGATGCGGTTCAAGCGCCGATCGTCGTCAACCACCAATATCCGCATTGGGCGTGGTACTAAGGCCATATTTCTATATTACTCAATATCGCGAATAACCGCTACCAAGGAATGCACATCGCGGGGGAAATAGGGAAAAGCGACGTTTTAAAACGTCGCTTTTCAAGGGATAAATCTTAGGAGAGAGCCGCGAGATATTGTGCTTATGGCAAGTAGAGATAGGTATCCGCTGACCATCCGGAGAGGCCATCGTCCCATGTTACTTGTAGCCAGTTATAGGTCCCGCCCGAGATTGGTCCGCCTATCACCGTTCCCATATTCCCATTCTGCTCAACCCCATAAATAGCGGCGCTCGTGCTGGGAGACCTTCTCACGTTCAAACCGAACTGGTCGGTGTTTACGACCTGCACTCGCCTGCCGACCGGAGACGCGGCCGGAGGAGGAGGCTGACTCACATCCAGCACCGCCGTACTGCTCGCGGAACCACTCGATCCCGAACAGATCAATGTATACATATATGTGCCAACCGTTGTTGGGGTTTGGATAGCGGTTCCATTCACCGGTTGAGCTCCGCTCCAAGCACCCGAGGCGATACACGAATTCATCAAGATAGTATTCCACGTTAACGTGGCCGATGATCCAGGCGCGACTGACGTAGGAGTCGCGTATATGCTAACCGAAGGCGAAACCGGAGACATTCCCGTTGTTGTGAAGAAATAAATCTGCGAGTAAACAAGGTTGCCATTATAGGCGGATATCTGGAATGTGTAGTATGTTCCGGGCGTAAGGTTGGCGAGCGTATGCGTGTGCGTAGTGGCAGGGCCAGCCGCAACATCGGCATTATTGAGCAGTCCGCTTATGCCGTACAAAACTTGAGCGGTCGCGGGGGCCGTAGTATCGAACGTAATCGTAACGCCCGTATCCGTAATATTCGAGACATTGACATTCTGGATGGTGAAAGTCGTGGATGGCGGAGGCGGATTCTGCGCATCTATAATTGCCGACTGGCTGATCGGACCTCCGGGACCGTTACACGTTAACGTATAGGTGAAAATACCAACGGTGGCCATAAACTGAGTCAGCGATCCGTTTGTCGGCTGGGATCCCGACCAGGCGCCTGCAGCGGTGCAGGACGTCGCGTTCTGGCGTGACCCAGCACTAGGGTCGTTATGGCCGATAATGATCGGGCTTGAAGCCGAGATCGTAACGGTGAGCATCGGCGTGCTTACCGTTACCGTTGCCGAGCCGCTTCCCGTTCCATAAGGACCGGTGCAAGTTAATGTGTATGTGTACGTGCCAACCGCCGGCGGAGTGTCCACAAACGACCCGCTTGTCGGTTGCGATCCCGACCATGCGCCCGAAGCGGTGCAAGCAGTGGCATTCGTCGTGGACCAGCTGATCGTGGTGCTTTGGCCCTGGAGAATAGCGGAGGAAGAAGCCGAAATCGTAACGACGGGCGGAGCGGGCGGAGGCGGGCCGGTGGTCGTGAATGTATAAATCGGCGAATATACCAACTGTTGGGCGCCATAAGCCGAAATTTGGAAGCTATAAGTGGTGCCGCTCAAAAGACCCGACAAAGTGTGGCTTGCGGTTAGGAACGGCCCGGTTGCGGCATCGGAATTATTGAGCAGTCCGTTCGTCCCATAAAGAACTCGGCCCGTTGCGAGAACATTCGTATCAAAGGTAATGGTCGCGCCATTATTGGTTATGTTCGAAACGGCAATGTTCGAAATCGTAAGAGCGCCGCCCGGCGGGAGTTGGAAAGGCTGCGCCGCAGCGCCGGTAACTAAATTCAGAAAATCTTCAGCTGACCATCCGACAACGCCATCATCCCATTTTACCTGCCACCATGTGTAACCGGAGGCGTCAACCGGACCGGCGACAATCGTTCCCAGTGAATAGCTCTGTTCGGTACCGATGATGGTTCCATTCAGGCCCGGAGTGGCTCGCACGTTCAAACTTATATGCACATCGGTTATTACCTGCACCCGATCTCCGATACTAAATTTTCTCGTGATGGGCGGAAGGGGTGAACCAAGAACAGTCGGGGGGGGCGGCGTTGTAGTCGGAGGTGGAGGAGGAGGCGTGGGTGAAATCGGCGGAGGGGGTGAGGTGGGAACTACTGTCTGCGCAGGCGCCGAGAGCGTGACCAGAAATGGTATGGCGTTTGACTGCACTACGATGCCGTTCAGGAGCGTAATCAGAGTCACGTCATACGAACCTGGAGCGGTCGTTGTAGGAAGGGTAGAACACTGCGGCACCACAAAGCGACAAGGCGGATTGATG
>JBGPNL010000024.1:0-11084 GCA_041487555.1 Minisyncoccia bacterium
CACCTATAGCTATTACGTCGAGGGATACGATGCCGCCGGGAATTATTCGGCACCCAGTCAGACCTTAACCGCTACGACGCTATCATCAAGCGGCGGGGGCTCTTCAACAGCGCCTTCAACAGCGCCATCGCTTAGCGCGCCCTCTCCCGCTCCTCTTCCGGTAAGCCTTTCCTGGACAAGCGTGAGCGGCGCAACATCCTATAGCATATCCCGCCAGCAGCAAGGGTATGCGTGGGTTACTGGCGTTGCCACAGTAACCGGGACTTCTTATTTCGATTATTGGCCGACGCCCGGCTACACCATCAACTACAAGGTGAAAGCCTGCAATTCTTCCGGCTGCTCCCCCGATTCCAACATCGTATCCGTTTCGGTAACCTCGAGCGGAGGCAGCACGTGCAGCGGGCTCACTATCGCGTTTCAAAATAATCAGACAAGTTATGTGCAGGGATCAATGGTAACGTATACCTGGATGTGTACGCCCGGCGGCACGGCGTCGTTCGTCGAGGAAAGCGTGCAAAAACCCGATGGCACTGTAACCGTTTACGGGAGCAGCTCCGGATCGGGCCAACTCACTCTTGGTTTCGGCACATCGAATCTCCCGCCCGGCAACTATACGCTCCGCACCTGCTTTACGTCCGGCTGTTCCGGAGGCGTAACCGCTTCAGCGCCTTTTTCGATAACTGCAGCGACCACCTCTTCGAACACGGATACCACGCCACCGACGACACCGCCAAGTTTCGCGGCAACTTCAAACGCGACTTCCGTGACGTTCTGGTGGAGCGCATCGACCGATAACGTCGGCGTTACGCTCTATAAAGTATTAAGGAACGGATCGTTCTATGCGAATGTATATCCGCCCACTCTGAGCTACGTCGATACCGCGGTAGGCCCGGCACTCACGACTTACGGCTATAACGTTGCCGCGCTCGATGCGGCGGGCAACCAATCGGCGCTGACCGCAACGCAATACGCGACAATCCCGTTGAGCGGCGGAAGCACTACCAGCTCAACCACTTCTTCCTCTACCACTTCAAGCTCGACGACCACGGGCGGCTACGGCGCCTGCATCGTGCGCGACAGCTACACAAGCTTGCCCGGCTACTTTACCTCCAATCTCGGCACTGGGTATGCGAAAATGTCGAAATCGGGAATTACCACTCTTTCCGGCCTGCAATCGTCCTGTAGCACGTCCGATTACGCAAATCTTTTGCAATCCTACTGCACAATGAATCACAACAGCGTGCAGCAAGAGGTCGCGACTTATGACACGAATGGCAACTATCTGAGCACCACCTGTGGCGCATACGGCTGCAGCTATATTTCTTGCCCGACAACCAATTCAACATCGACTTCTGGAACGACCACGACCAGCTCGACCACGCCTGCCGCACCATCGGGATTAGCCGCGAACCTTTCAAGCAGCGGTTCGGTAGTTAGTCTCTCCTGGAAAGATAACTCGACGAATGAAACGAGGTTTGAGATCTATCGGCAAACAAACGGTTACTGGGTATACTTGAATCAAGTTGGAACAAACATCATTTCATTCTCCGATACGGGCGCTCCGGCGGGAATGTATTACTATCAGGTATCGGCTTGCAATGGCACAGCAACAAATAGCGGCTGTTCTGCTCCCTCAAACGTAGTGGGGCCGGTCACGACGTCCGGAAGCACCACAACAAATTCCTCTTCGACGGCTACGACGACGAATACCACCTCGACTCCGCCGACGCAAACAACTCAGGGAGGGCTGCTCCAGGGAACCGTTACGGATGCATCCGGAAATCTTGTTTCGGGAATTTACGTGCACGTATCAAGTGGCGACTTCAGTTTGAACTTCAGCGCCATCACCGATGCGAATGGCGCATTCGCGATTCCCCTTCCCGCAGGAACCTACTCATTAGACATTTCCGCGCCCTCAACGAGAACAGACCTTACAAAACCAGCTCCACAGACGTTCTCGATCGATAACGGCGGCGTGAGAACGCTTACGCTGCGGTTCAGCGCTCCATCGAAAACCATCTCCGGCACGGTGCTCTTCGCAGGCGGCCAGTCGGTAACGGACGCCGAAGTCGGCGCGTACTCAAGCGTTACGAACCAATGGACAAGCGTCTACACGGACGGCAACGGCAACTACACGCTGCATGTTTCGGGCGGCACGTGGCAAGTGGGCATCCGGCCGCGGAATCCTGCTACGGCACAATGGGCCTGGACGGATACTTTCCCTACGGCAACATTCGCCACAGACGCCACAACCGAGAGCAAGCTGGTCAATTTCACTGTTCCTGTTTCGAGCGCTAAACTCACCGTCCATACAACCGATGATAGCGGAAACATCATTCAGAGCGCAGGCGTCGTCGTAGATACACAAAGCGCAAATGGACAAACACTCGATACTTCGTCGGGCACGTCGCCGGTGTATAAGAAAACGGATGGTAGCGGCACCACAAGCTTCCAGCTCACTCCGAGTACTTATTACGTCCGCGCGTTCCTTCCGCAGGAACTTGGGTTTTTCAATCCCGACGAACAACAAACCATACTCACTTCGAAGCAGGGCTTGGATATAACACTTGTTTTCCATAAGCGCACGACAGCGATAACGGCAACTTTGGCAGGAATAACCAAACTCGATGACGGCACGCCGACCACTGCGTTCGTCTGGGCATGGTCAGAGAAAGGCGAAACGGCACAGCTCCGCTCCGGAAACGATGGCAGCTTCAACTTCCAGGTAACGAACGGCCGCTGGCACATCGGCGCCGGAAAAGATTCGAATGGTGTCCCCTATAAATCATCGGAGCTTACTATTGATGTTTCCGACTCGGTTCCCTCAATCGAGATCATTCTTTCGAGAGTCGGCGTAATTCCGCTCGCGCCTCCGGTTACGGTAAACCAATCCGCTTCGCAGCAGATTGTTGCTCAGGCGCAGGACGGAGCGAAAGTCGCCATGCCCGAAGGAACGGTAAATTCGGCGCAGAACGTGAACGTGCAGGTAAAACCGACGATTGAGGCGCCGTCGCAGGCGGCATCGAAAGTCGTGAGCACTGTCTACGACATAAACATCAAGGACGCCGCGGGAACCGCAATTACCTCGCTCCAAAAACAGATCGAGATCACGATCCCCTACAACGAGAGCGACCTCAAGGGCCAGGGCGTGAGCGCCGATAAAATCGTCCCGAGCTATTACGACGAATCGACCGGTACGTGGGTAAAAGTTGATAACTATACGATCGATAAGGTAAAGCATGTCGTCATCGTTCGCGTGCAGCATCTCACCCGCTTCGCGCTCGTCGCAGCCGCGGATATTACTCCTCCGAGCGCACCGACGAACGTGAGCGCGGCGGATCAGGGCGCAAGCGGCATCCTTATTTCCTGGACGAATCCCATAAGCGACTTCGACCATATTAAAATCTACCGGTCGACCGTTTCGGGCGATCTCGGACAGATCATCGAGAACAACGCGCATAGCACACAAACACACGATATGAATATCGTGAGCGGAACGAAATATTATTACACCGTCCGCGCCGTCGATCCTGCCGGTAACGAATCGACGAACGTTGGACAGGTGCCTGCAACGGCAACAAGAACGCTGAACGCACTTCCTCCCGGTCAGGCAACGAAGCTTGCGATCTTACGGACATTGCAAGCGGGCGCAAGCGGTGATGACGTGAAGGCTCTCCAGGAAACCCTCATCAAGGAAGGCGTCTATCCCGACGGCCTGATTACCGGCTACTTCGGCAACCTCACAAGGCAGGCCGTCATCCGCTTCCAGGAAAAATACGCAAGCGAGATATTGACCCCCTCCGGACTTACGAGCGGTACAGGCATCGTAGGCCCGGGAACGCGAGCGAAAATCAATCAGCTTTTGGGACAAAGCGGATCGACGCCAGCATCTCCCGCAACTCCTCCGGGCCAGGCCGTAAAAGGTGCCATCCTCTCGAAACTTTCCCTCGGCGACAAAAATGATGGAGTGAGCACGCTGCAGCAGATCCTTATCCAGGACGGCGACTATCCGGAAGGGCTCGTAACCGGTTATTTCGGCAACCTCACAAGACAGGCCGTCATCCGCTTCCAGGAGAAATATGCTTCGGATATCTTGACGCCCGCAGGCCTCACGCAGGGCACAGGCATCGTCGGCCCCGGCACGCGCGCAAAACTGAACAGTTTACTCTCGCAATAACCGATATATGTCCGTCCGGGCAAAACGACTCTGTCTGTTGCTCGCGGTAAGCGGCGTGATATTCACGCTCGCCATGGTTTTCCGTTCGTCGCAGGCCGCGCCGATCCCGCCCTCTCCGCGCATACACGTCTATAAAAATCCGGATGCGAGCATCGGCCGCATCCGCGTAAAAGCATTCTACGCCGTTCCGAACAATAAAAAAGCGGACCCCGCATGGCAGAATCAACTTTCGCGCGCGCTCGATGATTCGGCAAAATTCCACGAACTGCAATTCCACGGCCTCTCCAAACTGAATTACGACGTCTTCAAGGCGCCCGTTATGCTCCAGCATGATGATGCGTTCTACGACACTACCTCGACGGGCGCGGGGAATCCGCACGCATTGATCAATGTCGGCGAAGAACTCGAGCAACGCGTGATGCGCTCGAGCGGCGATCTGTATGATGCCGCATTCGCGGCAACCGATCCGAACGAGTATAACGTGATGGCCATCCTCTACGAAGGCGTGGGCGCGTCGGGCGGCGAGATCTACCAAACCGCGCTCCAATCCGCCAATCAGATCGCCCAAAAACTAGGTCTGCCCGAGTCGATCATCTACATCGTGCATATCGATTCGGTAAGCGGCTTTTTTATCGTGAACCGGAACTATCTGGCTACGGAGCCGCTTAACATTTCCGGAGAGAGCGTGTTCTACCATGAATTTGCGCACACGATCGGCCTCCCCGATCTTTTCGACGAAAATAATGCACCGTTCTCGAACGACATAATGGGCCGCGGCCGCGAAAAACCCATCGAAAACACCTACATCGATAAAAACTTCCTCAAAACAATGGTAAATTTTTAACGAGATGAATCCCGTTAGAGATGGCCAGCTATAAAACCAAAGTAAAAGATTTCAAACATGTCATTAACATTCAAAGGCCAGGCAGCATATTACGGAAACGCGGGCGTTTCCTATCTCTAACGGGATGAAATTTTCTTTCCTCAAAACCGGGGAGCGGCTTCGCAACAAGATATTTTTAGGCGTAGCGCTTGTCGCCCTCATCCCCTTCGTCCTTTCCGGTCTTTTCGCGCTCTATGTGATGAATAGCTCCCACAATGACGATATTTCGAAAATCGAGCGGAACCTGCTCAGTGAAAAAAGGGTGGAAACGCAAAAATATGTTTCCGACAGCCTTTCGGAGCTGGAATTGAACCTGCCGTTTTCACTCCCCTCAGGATTCGTGCGCTACTTGCAGTCCAACGAACAATTCGGCAATGCGAGCCTCGTGCGCACGCTCCAAAACGGAAAACGGATCGTGTTCTCGATCAATCCCCCGAGCCAACTCGACGACCTGCTCGCAAGCGCACTCGCGCAAAATAAGGCATTCAACGAACTCTATTTCGTCGACGCCCAAACCGGCCTTGAAGTCGCTTACGCCTCGAATTATCCGACCAATCACGAAACAGTGAACGAATTCGCCGACTTCTCAAACCTGCCGCAGGTCAAGAGCGCGAAAGACGGCTCCGATTATGTGGGGAGTGTGAACTTTACCCTCGCGGGGCCGGTAATGGATATCGCCGCTCCCGTGAAAGACCAGGATGGACGCGTCATCGGCATTCTTGCCGGAGAATTGAGCTTGTCCGGACTCAAGCGGGTGTTTGCGGGAACAATGCTCGGGAATTCCGGCTATGCGTACCTTTTGGATGATGACGGTAATCTTTTGTACAATTCCGACGCAGGCAAATCGGCGACTACCGCAAAAGATTTTTCAGCGTCATCTTTTCTGCAGCGCGTAACGCAGGAAGCGCGAATGGGCAAAAGCCGCTACCAAAGCCTTTGGGGCGACAATGTAGTGGCAGCCGCAGCCCCTATAACACTCAAGAATGCCGCGGATACATGGATGCTCGCCGCCGAATGGCCCGTACAGGATGCCGATCAGGCTATAGCGACCATCCAACGGCAATTTATCTTCTTCCTCATTGCCGTCATACTGCTCACAATATTTTTCAGTATTTTCTTCGCGAACCGCATCACGAAACCGATCAATATTCTTGAAATAGGCACGGAACGGATTGCATCCGGTATCTTTGATAGTCCCGTGAAAATCGAAACGAACGATGAGCTTGAAGATCTCGGCATGGCGTTCAATAAAATGATGGCGGGGCTCAAGCAACTCCAGGAATTGAAAGACGAATTCGTGTTCATCGCCGCGCACGAGCTGCGGACGCCGGTTGCGGCAATCAAAGGGTATCTCTCGATGATCATGGACGGCAGCGTGGGCAAGGTGGACGATACCGCGAAAGAATTCATTAAGAAAGTGATGAACGCCAACCAACGGCTTATCCAGCTCGTGAACGACCTCTTGCAAGTCGCGCGCTCGGAAGCCGGGAAGCTCACTATTCAAGTCGCCGCGATGGATGTCGTGGAACCGATCACCTCAACGCTCGACGAATTGAAACCGCTTGCTTCCGAAAAATCGATCGCCATGAACTATGCGTCCTCAGCGGCACCCAAAGTAATGACCGATCCCGTTCGCCTTAAAGAGGTCTTGGTGAATTTAGTCGGCAACGCGATCAAGTATTCCGGGAACGGCGGCTCGGTCACGATCACGCACGAAATAAAAGATAAGAACCTTGTGATCAGCGTGAAAGACACTGGCTTCGGTATCGGCAAAGAAGCGCAGGCAAAATTGTTTGAAAAATTCTACCGCGTGCAAACCGATAAAACTCGCGAAATCACGGGCACGGGCCTTGGACTCTTTATCGTAAAGCAGATCGTAGAAAAAATGAATGGAAAAATCTCGGTGAAATCAACAGAGGGCCAGGGTTCCACCTTTAGTTTTTCGTTACCCTTAGCTTGATTCTCAATAGATTTTTCCGTTCATCCCGGCGAAAGCCGGGATCCACGCTTTATTTAGAAAAATCTCCGCCGAATCGGAAGACGGAAAGAGTTCTACATTCAGCTTTAGTTTACCGCTTGCAAGCTAGCTCGACGGCATATAAAAAGACAATCTATAATTGATTGTCTTTTTATATTTCCGGTAAATCCTGCCTAGTAGTCGGTTATGATATTGCTTAAAAGCGGCGCGTCGAACGTCAAAAAATCGTATATATCGGCCAAGGGCGTGTTGTCATAGAAACTCGTTCCGTAATGCGCTTTTGCGATCGTAAAATCGGGCGGCATGATCAGAAACTCCGCGGGTACGAGGAAGAAATCACCGTCGATCTTCCCTTGAGGAAAATGATGCGCCGTCGAGGATTCGATCCACTCGGGGAGCTTTGGGACGCTCGCGAACATCGCCTTCACTGAGCCTTCGACTCCATAAAGGTCATATATCTTTCTTTCCTGATCCGCTACGAGCGGAAATGGCGGTGGCGGAATGTGCCGCTCGATGATGTTCTCAACTATATTTTCTTTATGCGACTGAATGAACGCAATAACCGATAATCCTTGTTTCGCCAATATTGGATATTCCTTCGAAGGGCGGGTATCGCAAGATTGCACCACGGACATCCCGCGTAGCGGAAAAAGGCGAGAAGCAGTTTCTTTTCCTTATAATCCTGCAATGCTGTCTTTTTGTCGAATATATCCTCCGTCGTAAAATCCGGAGCTCTATCCCCTTCCTTAAGCTTCATGTGTTCATTATAAAATGGGGTAAAATTCGAGGCAATTTTTTATAATCTCACTTCCATTTTTCCCAAAAATCGATTAAAGTCTTGAGGATGGAAGCGTGGCTGAGTGGTTGAAGGCACCGCACTTGAAATGCGGCATACGGGAAACCGTATCGGAGGTTCGAATCCTCCCGCTTCCGCTTTGTATGGGAAAAGCGCGAAGAAATATAAAAGCCTCACATGCGTGAGGCTTTTTGGATCTTGAACGAAACAGCCAAAAGGTTCTTGAGGTGTCCCCGATGGGTTGCGAGGAATCGCTCCTTGAGTATTTTTTCAACCTCGCCGAATCCTTTTCGGCGCGAGGGGCGGTTATCAAGTTCGATAACAACCCTTCCCGTAGTTTTGATCTCCTGACCGACAGTGCTCATCTGTCTTTCATACGACACGAGAAATTTCGGCATGACTCCCCTCCGACATCAGAAATATACTATCGCCATCATAAAAAATAGAATAAGCACAAGACCTGGATCCCCGCTTTCGCGGGGACGACGATATTCATGCTACAATTGAATACATGGCGGATGATAAACAGATAATCTCGACGATAAAAAAAGTGATGCCGGCAGTGGTCTCGATTGCGATTGCGAGACATCTTGAAGACCTCGAAAAAGAGATCCCGAAGGACCTCTACCCTTTTCTCCCTGGCGGAACTCCTCCCCCCGGCGAAAAGCCGAAGTTAAAGATTCCGGCAAATCTTGTCGACAAGCGCGGCATGGTTGAAATCGGCGGCGGATCGGGCTTTCTGGTACACGAAAGCGGGGTCATCCTCACGAACAAGCACGTGGTAAGCGATGCGAAGGCCGAATACACGATCATTCTGAACGACAGCCGGCGCTTCCCCGCAGAGATACTGAGCCGCGATCCGATCAATGATGTAGCGATCCTAAAGATCAAGGCTGAGGGAAAATTCCCGGCATTGAAGCTCGGTGATGCGACGAACCTCGAACTCGGCCAGAGCGTGATCGCGATCGGGAACGCTTTGGGTATTTTCAAAAATACGGTATCCCTCGGCATCGTCTCGGGCCTTTCCCGCTCCATTTCGGCGCAAGCAGACGCCGATGCTCCTCCGCAAGAAATGCGCGGGCTCATTCAGACCGATGCCGCGATCAATCCGGGCAACTCCGGAGGACCGCTTGTTGACCTCAAGGGTTTTGCGATCGGCGTGAATGCCGCGATCGTCTTCGGCGCGCAAAATATCGGCTTCGCGATCCCCATCAATGCAGCCGAACGCGATCTCGATGATATCAAAAAATACGGCCGCATCCGCCGTCCGCTCCTGGGCCTACGCTACATAATGATCGACGAAAATCTGAAGGACAAATTCAAGCTGTCCATGAATTACGGGGCGCTCGTCGTGAGCGAAAGCCCGCATGACCCGGGCGTGATCCCCGGAAGCCCGGCGGACAAAGCCGGTCTCAAAGACCACGACCTCGTGCTCGAATTCAACGGCGAGAAGCTTGATCGCGATAATCCCATACAGGATTTTCTTGAAGACATGAACGTTGGCGAAACAGCTGAGCTTTTGGTACTGCGCGGCGAAAAACAATTCAAGGTAAAGATGGCGCTTACCGAGCGGAAGTAACCACATTAAACTGGTCATCCTCGCGCTCGGCCTTCGTAGCCACTTCGGCGAAGGAGGCGAGGATCCATGCTTTAAAAACATATCTCGCAATTTATTATGAAAGAAGAAGGGCCATCGAAAAACCGAAATGAGGATCCGGAATTGAGCGAACGCGAGCTTGCGGAGCTTAAAAAAATAAACACCGAGGGCAACAAAGACGCCAAAGAAGCACGCCGGCGCCTCGGCGATTTCTTGAACGCCAAGGATGTTCTTGTAAAATTCCTCGGAAAGGGCATTGCCGATGAAATGCCGCTCGGCCGCGTAATAATGGTTATCAAGGAACAGGAAGCGGGGGCGGAAAAAAGCGGCTCCATCGCCGCCCAGCGCGAGATCGAAGCGGCGGAAGAACTGCTTGTATCGTTCATCGGTAAAGGCAGAGAAGACCTAACTGAAAACACCCAGTGCGGTGAAGTGATCAGATATATCGATAAAGAGATCGACCGACTTACGGATATCGCTGAAACGGAGGATTGATATTACAACTCCATCGCCACGATCCCGAATTTTTTAATCTTTTCCTTATAGCCTGAATAGCCGTAATATGCCTTGCGCACCTCGGCGAGGGAATTCGTGGAGGGCATAATCTTTTTGTACGGAATTACCCTTGTGAGCGCGGCGATGGATTTAAAATGCCGCATGCGTTTTACCTTTTTCTCAAGGCGCGCTTTGCCGCAAACAATCACAAGCATGTCCCCTTTTTGAATCTTTCTGTACCGCTCCGTTCCCGCGCGGGTCTCAACGGATTTCAGACCTCGTTTGAGTTGATCAAAATCTTTTTTATCGGTCGCGCGAAAACGAAGAGTGTAGGTTTTCATTGTGAATAAGTTATTGGGTTATTTGGTTATTGAGTTATTGAAAGATTTTTCAACCAATCACTTAAATAACCTAATCACTCAATAACTAATAACTATACACATCCACCACAAGATGGTTGCGATCGAAAAGCACTACTTTGTCGTGCAACTCATCGAGGAAGCGCGAACCGCTCCAGGCGCGTATCTCGTGGCCGAGGAAATCGGCATCGGAACGATACTTCGTAAAACATCCTTTGTAGTTCAGATTGTTTAAATATGCCTTGCAGCCGTAATCGTATTCGGGAACCGGAGGATTGGGATTGGGCAAGCGGCATGAGCCGATCGAAAGAATATAATTCTGGCACTGGCCGGTAAAACCGGAAAGCTCGCTCCGGTCCACGTACGGGCAATTGATCGGCAGTTGCGGCGTGAAATGATTGGAATACTCGAGATAGCCGATGCATTTGTTCATCCTCAAATTTTTTCCGATTGCGCTCTGCGAAGTATAAATATAAAGATAATCGCCGCCTTTCATAAAAATATCGCTCTCCGCGGTAAGGCCCGAAGGGTCATAGATGTCGACGGCCTGAGGAACGATCTGGCTCCCCTGCCGAGCCTGAAGCAGCCAGCCGCTCACATTGATCGGAGCGCTTCCGCTTCCATACGAGCTGTCGTACAGCGACACTGTGCCGTAATAATATGCGGAACCAGCGGACACGGAACCCATGCGGATCTTATGGAAATAGGGCGAAAGGTCTTTGAGCGTATATCCTTTCGGGATTTCATACGGACTTATGCTTGAAGTGGCCTGCGCCGCAGGCGGGGGCGGAGGCGGCGG
>JBGPNL010000025.1:0-10880 GCA_041487555.1 Minisyncoccia bacterium
CGCCAGGCGCTCGATCGGCGCTTTCTCGGTCTGCGCGGACCGCACCATCTCCACAATCTGCGCGAGTATCGTTTCGCTTCCCACTTTTTCCGCTTTCATATCGAAGCTGCCGCTCAGGTTCATCGTCGCGCCAAATACTTTGTCGCCCGCGGCTTTCGTGACCGGCATGCTTTCGCCCGTGAGCATGGATTCGTCGACGCTCGTGCTGCCCGATACCAAAGCGCCATCCACGGGTATCTTTTCTCCTGGGCGGATGCGCAGAATGTCTCCCGTGGCGACCTCGCTTATCGGTATTTCTTTTTCTATATTGCCCCCGCGGATCACGCGCGCCGATTTCGCGCCGAGCTGCATCAGCTTTTCGATGGCTGCTCCAACTGCTCCACGGCTCTTCGCCTCAAAGTAACGGCCGAGTAAAATAAGCGCTGCGATCACGGCCCCCGTTTCGAAATACAAGTTCATACTTCCCGTCGCGAGGCCATAAACACTGAACGCGAAAGCGGCAATGGTGCCTAAGGAAACGAGCGTATCCATATCCGCCACGAAACCTTCCGCTTTTTTGAGCATGCCGACGTGGAACTCCCGGCCGAACCAGAAGATCACGACCGCGCTCACGGCCGCCTGCGTAATAAGGGAGAGATCAATGCCAGCGATTACAACCCCGAAACGAATACTGCCCATGGCGAGAATAACCGTGATCGCGGCAAGCGATATCGCCCAAAGCACGCCGCGCTTCATCTCGAGAAGCTCCGCGCGGTCGTTCCCTTTATGCATATGCATCATCATGTCATCTCCCATTTCCATCGGCATCGCCTTATAGCCGTTCTTCGCGACCGCGGCGAAAATTTCCTTTTCGTTCGTCGCGGCCTCGTCGAATTCCACCGCCGCTTCGCGCATCCCGTAATTCACCGACGCCTTCTGCACGCCCTTCACTCCTTTTATTGCCTGTTCGTTAAGGATCACGCAGGATGCGCAATGCATCCCCGAGATCCCGAATATGATTTTTTTCATCCCGTTAGAAGCAGATCGCGATCTGCGACCTGCATATTATTTTGTTTTTTCTGCGACTTTTCATCGTTCTAAGTTTATTTCCATTTATGTTGCGATCGCGCCTGCCTGCCGGCAGGCAGGGCTTCTAACGGGATTCATGCCCGTTAGAAGTCTATTTAATTATATCCGGTCGACGACATTAAATGTCCCGGAATACATGCCCATGCCGCACGTGAACCGCAAGGTACCGGTTTGATTCGGCGTGAAACGGATGATGTTCGTCCCGCTCTGCAGGAACTGCGCGATGCCGAACGCGGGCATGCGGATACTCGAAGCGCAGCTGTACGGGCTCTTGGAATCGATGACCCACTTTACGGGAATTCCTTTTTGGACCGTGAATTGGTTCGGCTGGTAGCCGTTCGCGAGCTGGTTCATGTTCACGATCTGTTCGCCATTCTCTATCGGCGCAGCCTTTCCCATCGAAGCACCTTGTCCCGAGGGTGCGAAGTTGGGGAGTGAAACGTTGAATCCGCTCAGGGCAAGGCCGTTATGCATATTGAAGACACCCAACGCAACGACTACGACGCCCACGAAGCGGAAAAATACTCTTGCTGTTCTTCCTTTGAGCATCGAGGTAACGGCGCCGACGCCGAGGAGCCCGGGCATCGTGCCGAGCGCGAAGAGGAACATGATCGTTGCGCCCGAAACAAAGCTGCCGGTCGTGATCGCATAGAGTTGCATCGCTTGCGTGAATCCGCAGGGGAGAAAGAAGGTGAGTGCTCCGGCGACGAACGTGCCCCCGTGGGAATAGCCGCCGCTCGCCTCCGATATGCCGAGCATCCGGCTCAAACCCTTCGGCAGCGTGATGCTTGTGTTCGAAAGCTTGGGCGAAATGCCCGTGAGCTTCAACCCCATGTAGAGCATCACGAATCCGGCGCCCGCGATAAGATATCCCGTCCCGCCGCCCGAGATATTCATCGCCGATCCGATCGCCCCGATCACGCCTCCGAGTAAAGCGTAGGAAACGAGTCGCCCGGCGTTGAAATAGATGTTCGGACGGAACCGTTCCCATCGCGTGGCGTACTGGTGGGTTTCGGCGTAGGAGGCGGAGAATCCGGCGACGAGTCCGCCCACGACCGCCATGCAGGTCGAGATGCCGGCAGTGAGCCCGATCACGAAGACGATCGGATAGGTCGGGGCGGTGGAGAAGGTCGAACTCAAGGCATCCGTAATACCCGTGATCTTCGCGACGAGGTAGAGGATAAAGAGCGCGGAAAAGCCGAGGAGTATCTCGAAATAATCCTCACCGTTACGCGAAAGGAAGTGCAGCTTGCCCGAGACACCGAGTGAATAGCCCGCCTCGTGCACCGCGCGGGCGACCGCGTCGTCGTTTACGGGCGCGTGAGCGTAGAGCTCCGCGATCCCTTTTTTGTGATTGACATTCACTTTGTCCACCCCATCGATCTTCGAGATATTATTCTCAAGCAGGATCTCGCAGGAGCGGCAGTGCATGCCTTTGATGTGATATATTTTTTTCATGACGATGTTCGTGAATTATCACGACAAATAATTAGTTTCAAACAAACGTACGGAATATAAAAACTAAAGTGCGAAAACGCGGGGATGCAAAATACCCCGCGAGAGCAAGGAGAGGATCGGGTTCGCCTGCCTGCCGTAGAGTTCCGTGGAGCGCCCCGCCTTTATATAGAGGAGCAGTTTATCGAGTCGGTCCTTACCGTTCCGCACAAAGAACGCCGCCGCGAGTGCCCCGAACGCAAGTATCGTGGCGAACTGGCGCATAAAAGAGCCGTAGGCATTGGGCACTGCGGGAATCGATACGGACATAAACGGGCAGACGGTGGGCGTGCCCTGCATGTCCCCGCAGTTCTCCATCGCGCCCGGCTGGGCGGAAGCGAGGCACAAGACCGATGCTGTTACGGCAGCGAAGGAGACGAAGATAATTATGCCGAGCGCTTTGCGGGTGTTCATTAGATTTTCTTCGCGAGTTTGTAGACCTTGAGCATTTCGCCGGTCGCTTTCTTCGCCTCGCCGGACTTCATTTGCATCATGACGTGCGTTCCGAGGTGGTGCTCAAGGAGAAGGTCTTCGACGCCCGAAAGCGCATGCCGAATCGCCGAGGACTGGGTGATGATGTCCACGCAATACTTTTCCTCGTTCACCATCTTTTCGAGCCCGTTCAGCTGCCCCTTCACTACTTGCAAGCGCCGCAGCGCTTTTTTCTTGGTCTGAGGTTCCATAGAGCCATTATACCCCCAGGGGGTATTGGTGTCAAATCGGGGCTTCTTGCCGCGCCCTCCGAAATATTAATGAAGGAGGGTCATCCCGGCGCGGGCAGGGATCTGTGCTTTTCTTCGCTTAACGGAAAACGATACCCGACACTGTTTTTCTGTACCGCTGGCGTCGATGAAATGGGTAATACTATTTCTTCGAAACGTACTCAACGATCTTGTCCCAATCGAGATAGTTTTTGATATAGAAAAGTTCGATGACGTGCTTCGTCATTTCGTTGATTTTGTCCGCGTAGAGGCTTTTAAACGTCTGATCGCGCTTTTTCGCCTCAGCATCGAGCGGTTGGATGATTGTTTTATAGAGCTGATCGTCGCCGGAAACGAGCTCCCAAAACTGCTGCCCGCAAAACTTGTAGTAGCTTCGGTCACTATTTTTCTTGTCAACTTTGTATGCTTGATTATCGCGACCATAGATACACCCATTCACGGCGACGATTTCTGTTTTCTTACCTCGCGTGGAGCGGATGAGCTTCTTGGCAATCGCGAAGTTCCGTTTCATCGCGTTTATCTGATCGCTATTGCCCCAATTCGGGCCGGATTTAATGCCCACGATGTACGTCTTTCTGTCGCGTTCAAAGATCAGATCGATACTGCGATATTTGGCCTGCTCTGCTTTTTTGCCACCAAAGACCTGCTGACAAACGTTGATGGCGAGATTCTCCATGAGATCGCCAAAAATTGTCTCTTCCTGCGACGACAAAAACGCGTCGAGGATATTTTTCGCGAGATCGCCGGCGGTCTCCACGTTCTTTGCTTTGAAAAGGTAGGGATTCTTCCGTCTTGCTATATCCTTGAGTTTAATTACCTTCAGAGCCTTGAACCGAATCTCGTAGAACGGTCGAATCACATCAGAAACGATAAAAGCGTTAAGCCTTTTGTAATTCAGCTTTTTCATATTTGCGTCGTCTGTTCCCTGATGTTTTTGATTGCAAGATTGTAGTATTCTTCCTTAACCTCAATACCAATCGAACTGCGATCGAGTGCAAAGGCGACGATTGAAGTAGTTCCCGATCCGAGGAAGGGGTCGAGTACGACATTGCCTGGTTTTGTGAAGAGCTTGATAAACCAAGCAGGGAGTTCTTTCGGGAAGACTGCGCTGTGCTGCTTGTTGGACGACTCGGTCGCCATATGAAGCACATTCGTGGGATATGCCATCTCTCGTCCAACCCACTTTGAAACATTTTTACCGAAACCGCTCCCAACTCTCGAATTATCCCTCGTCTTGTCCGTCTCGCTCAGATTTTTGAGTCGCGTTTTTGCCCAGTCTCCCATAGGCACCATAACTTCTTCTTGATACATAGTGAAATTCTTTTGCTTGTTGAATTGGAGCAGGCGCTCCCATGAATCACGGAAGCGGTTCGGCCATTTGCCCGGGTAGCAGTTTTTTTTGTGCCAGATGAATTCTTCTGTCCAGAGCCAGCCCTGTTTTCTCATGCCCATGATAAGTTCCATTACGTAGGTGTGACGTTCTCCGTCGACCACCTTTTCTTTGATATTAAGAATAAATGTGCCAGTTGGTCGCATGACGCGAAGTAGCTCACGTGTGATCGGGAGAAACCATTCAGCGTATTTGTCCGGGCTAATGCCACCGTAGGTCGCTTTTCGTTGGTCTGCGTAAGGAGGCGAAGTTATCACGAGATCAATGCTGTCATTGGGCATCATCTTGAGTGCCTCAAGACAATCGCCGAGAATCACGTTCGCTTTGGTTTTTGCTTTATATGCAAAGAGATTTGTTTTTTCGATAGTTCTCATCGTCATGCTTCTATTGTACCCTTTTGGATGGAGTTTTCAATTTATGACTCTTGAAATAACAGATAACGGTGTCGGATACTGCTTCTCCTGGTTTTCCTCCCCCCGAAAACGGCGGTCAATTTTCTCCCGCGCGGGGGAGTATAATCATACGTATGATGGACGAAGAGGCGTATTACGCCCTTTCGCTGCGCGATCCGGCGTTCATCCATCGCGCGATAACAGTGCCCGGAATTTCTTTTCTTCACCTATCGACAAAACCGCCTTATCGGCGGTTTTGTGTATTGCCCACGAGACCAATGTGTTTATTGAAGACAATCGCGATCTTGTGGAGGGTAGCGACCGAAACGCTGTGCCCTCCGGATTCTATTCGTGCGATGACCGATTGAGGCATATCTGCTTTCGCGGCAACCTCTTTTTGCGTCATCTTTTGCTTCTCGCGCAACGCTTTGATTTCGTGCGCTAGTTGCAATCTACTTGCTTCCTCCGTGAATGATTTGCGGAATTGCTCATTTTTGAGCTTTTTCCCAATGAGCCTATTGAGTGGGGTAAAGTTATATTTTATAGCGTTGATTTTTTTCATCTTTTTTCCATTTTTTAAGTGCGCATAGATGATTGTGCGCTGATATTTTTATGGATTTTTTCTGCCTTTTTTATTATTCGTTTGGGCGTCTTTTGGCTCTTCTTTCTGAACGCATCTATAACGTATCCGATATCGCCTATTCTAAAGAACACGATGCGATATTGCCTTACGATCAGTTCCTGGATTTTCCCTTTGAGCGATTTTATGACGAGCCCTTTGGTTTGTCCCGATGCAAGGGATGCTAAATGCGCGTGTATCTTCGCGTCATCTTCCCTCGAAAGGGTATTTAGGAAATTGGTTACATCAGCTAAAACCTGTATTTTCACGTTGTTAATTTAACCGGCCGACCTTTGTTTATCTTGGTTCCAGTATAGCAGAATTGCTATACGCGTCAAGTCCCACGCCTATGCCCTTAAAATCCCCGAAAACCGCGCTCAATTTTCTCCCGCGCGGCGGGCTTGACTTATTTTAAATTGTATAGTATGGTTTCAGAAGTCTTCGGATAGCCCCAAAATAGCTATCCAAACCACAAAACAATCGAAAGGGGAATTTTCATGAGAATCCGTTTGGCTTTGACAGGAATCGCCTTATTTGCAAGCTCCCTTGCGGGGCAGGAGGTGAACCGTCCGAAAGATCACCATCCTTCAAAGAGCGACCGCGCGCAATCCAAGTGCGAAAACCAACTCATTCGCGACATGGAAGCGGAGGAGGTCTTCGCGGGTCCGGAATATGAGATGCTCGTGAGCGTTACGAATGCCTTCGGGCGCGAGAAAACACCCCGATTCTATTTATATGAGGCAACCGAAGGGACGGGGAACAATGTTTATTACCTTGCCGGAAGCGTTATTCTCGACGGCAGAGGAAAATTCCTTATGGCTCGGAAATTCGCCGAGATAATGGGATCTACCCTCGCGCTCAAGGGCAGTATAGCGCATGAGATGGCTCATTTGATACGAAACCCCGCGACCGGCGAACGCTGCACCGATTGGGTTTATATTAATCCCAAAACGGAACAAGAAGCAGATGCGATCGCAGCCGGGAAGGTCGGCTTCGAATCACTCAAAGCCTGGTTCCTCAGGGTGAGAGAATGGACGAAGGAAAAATCTTTTTCGGATATATCAAGCCGGATCGAAGCACTTGAAGCGATCGAGGCAAAACAAAAGGAGCAGCGGAATTGATCCGCTGCTTTTTTATGCCATGCCCCGCGGTTATGAAAGATAAAGAAAAGATAAAATTTTGATAAAGTCCGTTTTCCTTTTCCAGAATTGCGGGATATAATAAACACATGCCCCGCATGCTGAAATTCCTCGGCGGAAACCCGGACGGGTACGCAACCTATCAGCGTGTTTTTGATTTCGCGGCTTACGCCTTGCTGTTTACCGTGAAAATGGTGGATGACGTCATGGCGGGAAATTTGTTTTTCGGTTTTTCAAATTTAGTCCCCCGCGTTACCGTGCTGAAAACGATAAGCTATAGCGTGATGTTCTGGATAATTTTTCTATCGGCGTTCTTGTTGCTATGGCTCATGTTCGGCATTTATAAGTTATGCGAAAATATATTCGCTCGGGTTTCTATGAGTGAAAAGCTTCGCCACGCAACCATTGTGTTTATATTTGGCATCGCCTTTTCCTTCATTTCCATCGCCTATAATAATTTTTTCTTTTACACCGGAGGAAGTTGGATTATGAGCGGCAGTCGTGGGTTTGGCGACGGATTAGGGGGCCTTCCGGTGAGCATTATTGGATACGCCGTCGTTTTTCTCATTGGCTGGCTGCTTCTCTCGGCTAAAAAGAAATTGCACCGGTATTTTAATACGTCTTTGGTTTTGTTCGTAGCGGCGTTTGCCTGGTCATTTTTCGATTTGATGTGGATTTTCTTTAAGCTCTAGGGTGCTATAGTTATAGAGATATATCCATGTCCCATAAAGCAGTATTTTTTAATTTCGAAGAACATTGGGGGGCGGAGGCGAAGCAATACATCGCTTCGAGCACAAAACTGAAGAACGCCGGAGTTACCATAGATTTCGCTCCGGGGATGCTCGATAAGGATCACGTTCCCGAGGCGAAAGATTTTGATATCGCCGGCGTTTTTATGGATTCGAAGGTAGATGCCTCGACGATCGACATCTTGCCGGGCGTAAAGCTCGTGACGACGCTCTCGACGGGTTTCGATCATATCGATTTCAAGGCTGCGGCCACGAAGGGGATCGTCGTTTCTTCGGTTCCCGCATACGGCGAGAACACGGTCGCCGAATTCGCGTTCGCTTTGATCCTCGCCTTATCGCGGAAGGTCTGCGAAGCGCGCGATGCCGTGCGCAAGGGGCGGTTCTCGACGGACGGCTTGCAGGGTTTTGATCTCGCGGGGAAAACGATCGGCGTCATCGGCACCGGCCGCATCGGCAAGCACGCCGTGCGCATGGCAAAAGGCTTTGCCGTGAAAGTTATTGCCTACGATGTCTTCCACGACGACACCTTTGCAAAAGAAATGGGCTTCGACTACGTTTCGCTCGAAGAACTTTTGGCGCAGAGCGACGTGATCACGATCCATTGCCCATATCTTCCTTCAACGCATCACCTTATTAATTCGAAAAATATCGGTCTCGTGAAAAAAGGCGCGTATCTTATAAACACCGCGCGCGGCGCGGTCGTCGAAACCGCGGCGCTCATTTCGGCCTTGAAGAGCGGGCAGCTCGGCGGCGCGGGCATTGATGTGATCGAAGAAGAAGCCGCGATGGCCTCGGGGGACATGAGCGCGGTAGGCAATATTGTTTCCATGCCGAACGTGATCGTTACTCCACATAACGCTTTCAACAGCAAAGAAGCCGCCTACCGTATTTTCGATACGACGATTGATAATATAGTGGCGTTTGCCCAGGGTGCGCCGATTAATGTAGTGAAGTAGGTTATGAAGGTGTATATCATTCACGGCTGGGATGGGAGTCCGCAGGAGCCCATGCATAAATGGCTCAGAGCTTCTTTGGAGGCCAAGGGGTATGAAGTTACCGCTCCCATGATGCCCGATCCCGCGGTTCCGAAGATAGAGACTTGGGTCGGCGCGTTGGCTGAAATAATTTCTCCGGATGAAAATACTATTCTCGTCGGACACAGCGTCGGTTGCCAGGCCGTGCTTCGCTATCTCCAAACGCTCGCGCCGAATAAGAAAATAAAGGGGATTGTGCTCATCGCCCCGTGGATGGAATTGGATGAAAAAACGATGGAAGAGGAGGGCGAGGAAGCGGAAGCGATTGCGAAACCCTGGATGGAAACCCCGATTGATTTCAAAAAAATAAAAGGCGTGGCAGGCAAAGTTGTCGCCATTTTTTCCGATAACGATCCTTTCGTGCCAATCGGCCAAAAAACGATATTCAAGAAAGAACTTGCCGCGGAAATCATTATAGAAAAAGGCAAAGGACACTTTACCGTGAGCGACGGTATCAATATGCTGCCCTCGGCGCTGGGAGCGATTCTTAGCCTTTAGTTCGCAGATTTTCCGAATGCCGAAACAACCGACTCCAGGGCTTTTTTGTGTTCTTCCGGGGAATGTTTGCAGTGGAATTTATGTTCTTCTTTATCGAGCCGCGCGAGTTCCGATGCCGCGATCTCACGGTAGACGGCTTCCACCTGTTTGTTCCGCGGAACGACGAGGCGCCTCGTGCTCACGAGAGGGCTTGCCATTATTCTGAGAGTTTCTTCGTCCATGCCGTCCATTAATTTGCTTACCGCTTCGGCGTGTTTCGCAAAGCTGTGAGAAAGTGCACAGCATGCCACGCCGTCCAGTTCGAATGATTCCGGCCGCTCTGATTTGAGCGGTTCTTTTTCGTTTTTGGGCATAGTATGATTGTCATCCGAAATCTTCCGTGCGTCAATAAATGGAACAGCGATGCGCTTCGCAAGCTTGACAAATCGATTTTTTCTCGTTATTTTTTGAGGCAGCAGATCGAAATCCTGAGAGGTATTGTATGACGATAGCACTTGCGACGTTCCTCATCGTTTTTTCGATATTTCTTCATGAACTGGGGCACGCTCATTACATGACGAAGTATGGCATCCCGATTGAAGTGTTCTCGATCGGATTCTGGTTCCCCCTTAAGATCCCATTCAGCTCGAAAAAGATCCTCAACGGGGCGAAGTTGCAGATCACCCCGTTCCTTCTTGGGGAATATGTGAAGCCGACCAAGGAGGGCGCATAAAAAATGATGAAGCTTTCATGCGGCGAGCGAGCCGACATTTCTGCGGCCGGACCGTTGGCAAATATATGGTTCGGGGGATTTCTTTGGCTGGCTTGCGCCATAACGAATCTGGGGTTCGAGCTGTTCCATCCTCCGCACATCTATAATCTGCTTATGTACGCCGGAATACCGGCCGGCCTCTTCTTCGCGCGGAAAATCTTTTCGAGATATATGTTTTTTCCGCTCGGTCTGGCCGCCATGGGACTGCTTATGTGGACCATTTTTCATCATCCGCAACAGATGAGCGGCCCTGTCGATATAGCGAAGATGATCGGGCACACGCATACCGCGCTTACCGCCTTCATCCTTGCCATAAATATATCGTTCTCTCTGGCAATTTTTAACGCGATCCCGCTTTTGCCGCTTGACGGGGGAACGGTGCCACATATGATCCTCGGTCGTTTCGGGGTACGCGTCCAAGGGTTCTACGAGCGCTTGAGCTTGCTCTTGGTCGCTCTTCTATTCGGATACATCACCCTCTCCGATTTTTGGAAATAATGCGTCTCCAAAAAACAAGCCGAGTCAATATGACCCGGCTTTTTTATTCGACCACGTTTGGCGCAGTCGTCCCCGCGAAGGCGGGGATCCGCGCTTCCCAAGTATTTAAAAGGCATAGATCCTCCGACCAAGTCGGAGGATGACAAAAAGAAAACATGGTAGAATAAAAATATGAGTCCCGTTAGAGATAACCCAGCTTTTCACCATCACAAATTTTTCGATTACACATTTATGTATCAATTAAAGGTCTTATCGCACGTTTACGGAAACGCATTCGTTTCCTATCTCTAACGGGATGAAAAAACTTGCGAAAGAAGAGCTTTTTATCCCCGCGATTGCGTTCCTTATGATGGGCTTTATGGCGATATTCTTTTTCCCGGTTTCGAAGGAAATTTCTTCCGTTTCTTCGCCTCCGCTATTTGATCCGCTGAATGCGACGTATCTGATTGAAAACCAGCCGGTCACATTGGTGAATGGCGTGGCGCAAGTGCCGGCCGCGACTGGTTCCGCGTCGTTCGTCACAACA
>JBGPNL010000026.1:0-10713 GCA_041487555.1 Minisyncoccia bacterium
GGCTTTGTTGTAAAATTTTAAAAAACAATATAGTGTTAATTTAGAAATAATTACGGTTCAAGGAGGCAAGCTTGGACGATTTTATTGTCATAATCATACGAACAAAGCCTCCTCGGGACCGGGATATTGATGAAGACGATGAGGAATTGGAAAGATTACAGGTTCGGGAAGATCCCCCAGGCGACGATATAAAAAGCGAGGGGGAGCTCTGCCACTTACAGGTAAACGACCCGGTTGACCTAAAAGACTGGATCCAGTCGCTTGTCGTTGGGGGGTACAGTTTTAGAGAGTTAGATGCGTTACTTATGGGGTGGAGCAGGTCCTATGCGGGTCTGCCGTTTCAGCTCCGAGCCAGCAGAATTATGCAGGGAATCGAAGATCGTTTTTGCGCTCGAGAAAGCAGCCTGCTTTCGATGCGAGAGGTAATACGGCTTAGGCGTTTGCGGAGGAAAATAATAAAAGCGATTAGGAAGAACCCGAAAGACAAGTTAATATGATTACCCATTCACATCGAATTATCCAAAACGCCGAACATATTTTAATCGGCGGCGGCGTGGGCGTATTGCCAACCGATACGATCTACGGGATCGTCGGTTCCGCTTTGAACAAAAAAACAGTCGCACGCATTTATAAACTAAGGCGCAGGAGTCCTATGAAGCCGATGATCATTTTGATCGGCTCATTGGATGACCTGCGCCTTTTTGATATTCGACCAACTGGTGCCGAGAAAAAAATATTGCGAAAGCTATGGCCGGGGAAGGTGAGCGTGGTGCTGGAAGTTAAAAGTAAAAAGTTAAAAGTCGAAAGTAAATTCAAATACTTGCATCGAGGGACAAAAACCTTGGCATTCAGATTGCCAAAACCAGCGTGGCTTCGGCGGTTGTTGAAGTATACTGGTCCGCTCGTCGCGCCAAGCGCGAATTGGGAAGGGCATCCGCCTGCAAAAACCATCCGCGAAGCAAAAAAATATTTCGGCCCCGTTAGAAGCCGCGAGGGCTCGCAGCGCGCCTATGCTTCTAACGGGATTGATTTCTACTTCAATGTCGGCAAGTTAGTTTCCGCGCCGTCGACGCTTGTGAAAATTGAGAAAGGCAAGATGGTGTTGTTGAGAAAGGGAGCGGTAAAGCTATAAAACGCTGTATCTACGCACGTATCCTTCGCGCTCTATCTCTTTGAGTCCATGGAATTGGTACACATTGGAAATGATTTTCGCTCCCGGCTTAAGCTCCCTTTTAAGCTTTTCTCCGAGCGGCTCCATGATCTTTCCTATGCCGTACACGGTTACAATATCGAATTTTGAAAGGTCTGCATGCCAAAAACTTTCGCCGTGCACAAATGTCTTTCCTTCAAGCCCTGCTTTTTTGATTGCGCGACGAGATTGCATAACAAGGAGAGGGTTGATCTCGTAACCGTGCGTTTCAAGTCCCATTTTTGCGAACGCGATAATAATGCGTCCATCTCCCGAACCGATGTCGACGAGTTTCATCCCTGGCCTTGCGTTTGCCATTTGCGCCATCGTTTCGATTGCGTCCTTCCGCGTAGGGAAATAGATCGCGCCTTTCGTGATCGGACGGATGAGCACGTATAAAATAAAAAGCAGCGCTCCAAGCGCGATAAGAGGCAGGATTACCGCAGCGAATATGCTTAACATCGTTGTGTATAATAACAGGTATTCTCCATTAGCGCAAATCGCGGACGATTGACACGTTTCCAAAAATCTCATATTTTGTGCGTAGTACGCCAGTACAAAAAATATCCTGGAGGATGGCATGAAGAAAATGGCAAGATGGATCGTGCTTGGGAAACCACCAGACAAACAGTGCATTTACACGCTTGATGGGATTGGGAGCGATCTCGCTTCAAGCGCGGAAGAAGCGGTAAAGCGTTATATTGAGAAAACAGATAACTCATGCGACCAATGGCAGCTTAACGCGGTTCTTTTTGGCAACGATGTCGATAAGACGAAGACGGATTTGCGAAGCGCCTTTATCGCCTTCGGCGTTTCAATGAACGAGCTCAATGACCTCATTGTCCGCTATGTGGAAAAGTTCAAGGAAAACACAGATCGCCAGATAAAAATTCATCAAGGGGTTGTTCATTAACCCTTATGCGGCGTGCACCATCCCGTGCGCCGCCTTTTTATTTTCGTGATACAATAAAAAGATGCTTGCAGATGAAATCAAACAATTTTTCCATGGCGATGTGGCGGGGGACGACGCGACGCTTACGACCTATAGCCGCGATTATTCGATTTTTAGGGTTATGCCGTCGCTCGTGGTGTTCCCGAAGGATGTTGAGGACTTGAAAAACCTCGTGAAATTTGTGGCAAAAAAGAAAACGGCAGGCGAGGATATTTCTTTAACCGGCCGCTCGGCGGGAACCGATATGACGGGCGGGCCTTTAACCCAATCGATCGTCGTGTCGTTCACTAAATATTTCAACCACATTAAGGAAATCCAACCCGAGTATGCGGTGGTGCAGCCCGGCGTCTACTTCCGTGATTTTGAAAAACAGTTGCAGCCAAAAGGCCTTCTCTATCCGCCCTATCCGGCATCGAAAGACCTGTGCGCCCTGGGCGGGATGGTGAACAATAATTCCGGTGGCGAGAAAACGTTGCAGTATGGAAAGACGGAGGACTATGTGGAGCAGGTGCGGCTTGTGATGGCGGACGGCGAGGAGCATGTTTTGAAGCCACTGAACAATGCCGAGCTGCAGGCGAAAGTCCAGGAAAAAAGTTTTGAAGGAGAAATTTATCGTAAACTCTATAAGCTTATCGATGATAATTACGATCTCCTTAAAGCCGCGAAGCCGAAGGTTTCCAAGAACTCGGCCGGTTATTTCCTGTGGAACGTCTGGGATAAAAAAACCTTCGATATTACGAAGGTGATAGTAGGATCACAGGGGACGTTCGGTCTGCTCGCGGAGGCGAAGCTTAAGCTCGTGAAGGCGAAACCCTATGGGCGACTTGCCGTTGTATTTCTGAATGACCTTGCGCCGCTGGGGAATCTGATCGTCGAGGCCCTAAAGTTCAAGCCGGAAAGCATGGAATCGTACGACGACAAAACGCTCTGGGTCGCACTTAGGTTTTTGCCAGGTATCATTAAGTCGATGAAGGGCGACTTCTTTACGCTCATCTGGAAATTCCTTCCGGAAGCGATGATGGTCCTGCGCGGCGGGCTGCCGAAGATGATTTTGCTTATCGAGCTTACTTCGGATGACGAAAGTGAACTGAAGGTGCGGATGGAAGCGGTGCGCGAAATGGTGCAGAAATTCAATTTGCCCGTGCGCGTCTTAAGGGATCATTCGGAAGAAGAGAAGTATTGGATTATTCGCAGACAGAGCTTTAAGCTGCTCCACGATCATTCGATAGGGAAGGATACCGCGCCGTTCATCGACGACGTCGTGGTGCAGCCGGAAGCATTACCGCAGTTCCTGCCGAAACTGAACGCGATCCTCGACAAATATAAGAAAGATCTGATCTATACTGTTGCCGGCCATCCGGGAAACGGTAATTTCCACATTATCCCCTTAATGGATCTCAAAGACCCAAAGGTGCGCGCGCTTATTCCTGTTATTTCCGATCAAGTCTATAAATTGGTTTCGGAATTTAAAGGCTCAATCACGGCCGAGCACAACGATGGTCTTATCCGTACGCCGTATCTCGAGGAAATGTACGGCAAAAAGATAGTTGCGCTCTTCGCCGAAACTAAAAAGATTTTTGATCCGCAGAATCTTTTCAATCCCGGTAAGAAAGTGGGAGGGGATTTGCAATACAGCTTAAAGCACGTGGAGGCGACGCAATAGCCACGACAGGTAACCCCCCCCCGATAAGCATTGACAGAAAGCTCGTTATCGGATAGACTACCCCCAGCATTCTTTTGATTTCAGAAAGAGGGGTTGAGATGAAAAAAACGAAGTTGTTTGTTGTGATAGTGCTGTCTATCTTTGCTCTTGTAAACGCGGGCCTCTTCGCTACTGATTTTGTCCTGGCATATTCGCATATTCATTCGGCGAAGCTGGCAGCGAAGGCGGTTGCGATTGACATGAAATGTCTTTACCGCTCCTGTAACGTTTCGGAATCTTACTATGCCATAGTTATTCATAATGGTGCGAATTGGACGGAGGAGCAAGCCGAAGTCGCCCTTTACTATGGGGCAACTCATCAGCATTCTGCCCCGATTATCGACGAGAAAAAATTTCAGAAATATTTCGGTCGGCTGCAGGGAGTGAAGAAAGAAATGATCGACTTCTTTACGCAGGGCGTATGTAAGGACAGTACCGGATCTGCATGTGTGATCATGGAAGTTAAATTCAAGGTCCCTGGCGGCTATTACGTTGGTCGGTATGCCGTTCCATACGATCGGGCAATGAAATTGGTTGGCTCTGGCCAAGCGCGACTTTTGGGAGAGTATCCCGAAATAACTGATCGAGCCGA
The DNA here is from genome assembly GCA_041487555.1 of Minisyncoccia bacterium. Taxonomy (GTDB): domain Bacteria; phylum Patescibacteriota; class Minisyncoccia; order UBA6257; family 2-01-FULL-56-20; genus DATLTV01. The sequence continues at coordinate 4,436 of JBGPNL010000026.1, forward strand.
GTTCGATAAACAGGCGAAAACGGTTCTCAAACAATGATTGTATCCAAAGCAGGTGGTCACCCCGCCTGCTTTTTATTTTTTCTTTATCTCCGTTATGCAACAATGATTGCATGAAAAAGCGGGCCTTCTTTTTGATTATTGTTGCCATAGGAGCGGGATTTCTTCTAAAAAATAATGTATCGCAAAATTTGCCGAGATTGAGAGTTCCTTTTATCGCCCGTGAGGATCGGTTCACCGCAAGTATTGACGCTGAATTTGCCCGAGTCTTGCGCGTGATCGACGGCGACACAATCGAGCTTCAAAATAGCGAGCGAGTGCGCTATATCGGCATGGACGCGCCGGAGGTGGTTGACCCAGAAAAACCGGTGCAATGTTTTGGCGTCGAGGCATCGGAGCGAAATAAGGCTTTAGTCGAGGGAAAATTAGTGCGTTTAGAAAAGGACGTAAGCGAGCGGGACAAATACGGGCGCCTTTTGCGAGTTGCCTATTTACCAGGAGCCACATCTTCCATTAATTTAGAACTTGTAATAGAAGGATATGCCCGTGTATTTACCGATCCGCCGGATGTAAGATATGCCAGTGAATTTCTTGCGGCGGAAAAAGAGGCTCGTGCTGCGAAGCGGGGATTGTGGGGCGCGTGTCCGTCTTAATATAGATGGGCTCTCGGCAAATTGACTACTTTAGCGATGGGTTCAAGAATCCGTCTCAAAATAAGCATGTGAAATAAAATGAGATATTTTTGAGCGAGAGCCACGCAGCCCGACGACGGCGTAGTCCTGCACTACTCCTAGAAGGGATACGCTGGCTATTCGCTCGAAAATAGCCATTTTAGACACTTGCCTATTTTTGAGTCGGGTTCTACTATAACCACAGTATTTCTTGATCTTTAAAAAGCTGGAGGAATACATGAAAAGCAGGGTTGTAGTTGCCTATATGCTCGTTTTGGCGCTGCTTATTGGGCCCAGGGCGGGATTTGCCCAGGACGGCCCGCAGAAAAAGGCGGAAAAAAGGGCAGACGTAACCATTTCAGTTGAAGTGCCGCTTGTCACGGTGGACGCGAACGTTACCACTGAGCATGGCGATTTCGTCACGGGGCTCACGAAAGAGAACTTTCGCATCCTTGATAACGGCGTTCCGCAGGTCATCACCAATTTTGGTACGGGCGACGCGCCCATCACTGGAGTGATACTCCTCGAATTCAGCGGCCTCGGCTGGCAAAATTTCGCTTATAAAGGCAGGTGGGTCGCGATGGCTTTTACGACGAAGATGCGGAAGGGCGACTGGCTGGCCCTTGCATCGTTCGACATGCAGTATCGGATCGAGGCCGATTTCACTCAAGATCCCGCGGCGCTGCAGCAAGCGCTCTACCAGATGTATTTTCCCGGATTTTCCGAAGCGAATCTTTTCGATGCCATTCTCAATACGCTCGACCGGTTAAAAGGCGTGCAAGGAAAAAAGATGATCCTCGTGCTCGCTTCCGGCCTCGATACGTTCTCCAAACATACGCTCGACCAGACCTTGAAACAGGTGCAGCAGACGGACGTCTCCATCTTCGCGATCGGCATGGCGAAGGATTTCCAGCCTTCCGATGTGTTCAGACAACTAAGCCGCATGGACTATCTGCAGGCGGAAAATCAGCTGAATGCGTTCGCCCGCATGACGGGCGGCCGCGCATGGCAGCCGCAGTTCATGGGCGAGATTTCCGGCATTTTCGAGGATCTCATGGGGATGCTGCGCAACCGTTACAGTCTTGCATTCATACCGAACGCTCCGAGCCGCGACGGCAAGTTTCATAAGATCAAGATCGAGCTTGTGGCAAATGACGGGAAACCGCTTGTTCTCCTGAATGAAAAAGGGAAGAAAATCAAAACCCTGATCTACGCTCGCGAGGGGTATACCTTGACTCCAAGCGTGCAGTAAATGCTGAAGCCGCGATCCATTTCGCGGCTTTTTTATTTCTTCATGCGCCGCGTTATACTGTACGTATATGCATGATCAAGAAATAATGAAGTCCGAGGCGGAGTGGCGGAAAGAGCTTCCGCTCGAGGTGTACCGCGTGGTGCGCGAGAAGGGGACGGAGCCAGCGTTCACTGGCAAATATTACAATGAGCATGCGAAGGGCATGTATAAATGTGTGGCGTGCGGGAACGAACTGTTTTCATCCAACACAAAATTTGAATCGGGCACGGGCTGGCCGAGCTTTACGGACCCCGTAAATCTTAAGAACGTCGAGCTTCATACGGATAGCAGTTACGGCATGCGGCGGACAGAAGTAACCTGCGCGAAGTGCGGCGCGCATCTAGGCCACGTGTTCGACGACGGACCTACCAAGATGCCGGATGGCAAGCCCGCTTCCGGAAAGCGGTTTTGTATCAATTCGTGTTCGCTCGATCTCGAAAAAACAAACGATGAGAAAAGCGCTTAAGCTGCGAATTTACGGGACTGTTCAAGGAGTCGGTTTCAGGTTCTTTGCACGAGACGTGGCGACAAAGCTCGAGTTAATGGGATTCGTGCGAAATGAGCGAGACGGCTCAGTCCATGCTGAAGCGGAAGGCGAAGAAAAAAGCCTGCAGAAGTTTTTAGAATGGTGCCGAAAAGGCCCGCCGTTCGCGAATGTGGAAAAAATCGAATTCAGTTTTTCAGAAGCCGAAGGAAAGTACGTAGAATTCAGAATAGAGTAGCCGCTATTTTTCCGTCGCCCACGCTTTGAGCCCTTCGTAATCTGTTTCGCCGCAAATGAATTTTTTCGTGTCTACGTTGTAGAAAAACGGCACGCCGCCGCAGAGGCCCGTGTCGTAGCCCTCCATCATCCGGGCATTTTCCTCGTTGTGCCAAACTTCATACCTCTTAAGCGCTACACCCGTTTCTTTCTCGAGCTTTTCGACGAGCGGGCGCATCGTGATGCAATGCGAGCACTCGGTTCCATAAAATTCCAAAAGTTTCGCCATCTGTTGTATTATTAAGTATAACGCAACTCGATTTTCCGTAAAATTCTTCCATGCCATCTAAAGAAAACAATATTCCAACAGTTCTTGTGGTGCTCGGCGTAACGGGGGATCTTATGGCAAAAAAGATCGCCCCGGCGCTTTTCAGCCTTTTCAAGGAAAAGCAGCTTCCCGACCGGTTTAAGATCATCGGTTTTTCGAGGCGCAATTGGGATGATAGTGGCCTTCGCGAACATATCGGCGGGATCCTCGCGAAGCGCGGAGTGGACGCGAGGTCGGGCGAAGCGAAAGCATTTCTCGCGCTTTTTTCACATGCATACGGGCATTTTGAGGACCGCAAAGGTTACGACGGCCTGAAGGACACACTTGACAGCATCGACCAAAATTGGGGGATGTGCTCGAGCAAGCTTTTCTACCTCTCCGTGCCGCCGGAACTCTATAAGACGATACTCACGCACCTTTCGGCATCGCATCTTACTGATCCCTGCGGGCCGAATGAAGGATGGACGCGCGTGCTTGTCGAGAAGCCGTTCGGAAGCGACGAGAAAAGCGCGAAGGCGCTCGACGCACTGCTTGTGGGACTCTTTGAGGAAGAACAGATCTATCGCATCGACCACTATCTCGCGAAAGAAATGCTCCAGAATCTTCTCACGTTCCGTTTCGGCAATAATCTTTTCGAGAATGAATGGGACAAGAACCTTATCGAGAAAGTGGACCTCCGTCTGTTCGAGTCCATCGGCGTTGAGGACCGCGGCAGTTTTTACGATAAAGTGGGAGCACTGCGCGATGTGGGACAGAACCACTTACTGCAGATGCTCGCGCTCATTGCCATGGAGCGGCCGGCGGTTTTTACCGCAGAGGCGGTGCGCGCCAGGCGCAGCGAACTTTTACGCTTGGTGAAGATCCCGGATCGGGACGAAATAAAAACAGGTACCTTCCGCGCGCAATATAACGGTTATCATGACGCGAAAGGTGTTGCCTTTGCCTCGACGACGGAGACATATTTTAAAGTGAGGGCATATGTCGATTCGCCGCGGTGGGATGAGGTGCCTTTTGTGATGGAATCAGGCAAGCGGATGGGCGAAGCGCTCAAGGAGGCAGAGATCACCCTCCGGCATCAAAAGCCGTGTATGTGTCCCGATGGCAAACATTTCAAGAACCGCTTGATCATTCAGATGGAACCGAAAGAATCGATCACGGTAAAGTTCTGGTCGAAGAAACCGGGCACGCTTCATGCGTTTGAAGAACGTGAATTCGTTTTTGAGTTCCGCGGCGCGGGTAAAAAGGCGCAATACACCGAAGAATATGAAAAGCTGTTGCTCGATGCCGTCCGCGGCGACCAGACGCTTTTCGTTTCGAGCGAGGAGATCGAGGCGATGTGGCGGTATGTCGACCCCATTATTCGGGGCTGGGAAAAAGGGATCGTGCCGTTGCACCGTTACGCGCCGGATTCGAGAGCATTTCTTAAGGAGACCGCCTTTATAGACGATGCGCGGCTATTCGAGCCGCTCGCGCGAAAAGAGATCGCCGTGATCGGTCTTGGCAAAATGGGCAAGGGGGTGGCTTTGCAGCTTAAAGAAAAAGGCTGGCGCGTGTTGGGATATAATCGCCACGCGGAAGCGGCAAAAGAATTGGAAAAAGATGGCATTGAGGCTGTTTCGGCGCTCGAAGAAATTTCCGAGAAACTGCAGGGCCCAAGAATTTTTTGGGTAATGATCACGGCGGGTAAGGGCGTGGACGATATTATCTTCGATAAGGATGGCTTGTGGCCGCATCTTAAAAAAGGCGATACCGTCATCGATTCGGGTAATTCGTTCTACGAGGATTCCATGCGCCGCGCGAAAAGATTGGCGAAGATAGGCGTAGCTTTTATGGACGTCGGTTTCTCCGGCGGGCCCAGGGGTGCGCGCCACGGCGGTTCGCTTATGATTGGCGGCGACGAGAAGACGTTCAAAAAAATCGAAGAACTTTTTGCGGACCTCTCCGTTTCCGGCGGCTATCAATATTTCGGCAAGGCCGGTGCCGGACATTTCGTAAAGATGGTGCACAATGGCATTGAATACGGCATGATGCAGGCATTGGCTGAAGGGTTTGCGGTAATGAAGAAATCGCCCTTTAAGCTCGATCTCGAAAAGATCGCTACGATTTATAACCGCGGGTCGGTGATCGAATCTCGCCTCGTGGGATGGCTTAAAAATGCCTATAAGGAATATGGCGAAGACCTGAAGGAGATGTCTGGTTCGGTCGCACACACCGGAGAAGGCGAGTGGACAGTAAAAACCGCGAAGAAGTTTAAAGTGCCCGCGCCGGTCATCGAGGATTCGTTCAAATTCCGCGTCCGTTCCGCGAAGCAGCCGAGCTATATCGGGAAAATTTTGACCGCACTTCGTAACCAGTTCGGCGGGCATGCGATAAAGAAGGAGAGATAGAAAAAGCCCCACCGTTTTATTGGTGGGGCACCTGCCTGCCGGCAGGCAGGCCTGGGCGGGCCAGTTGGTTGATTCAGGCAATCGTAGATCGGAATTCAAGCCTTTTTTGCAATCTCTCAAGATACGCGAGAGGCTCGGATCGATCAAGATTTCGCAACTCCATAAGAATATTGCGAGGAACGTTCGTAAGCACGATTTCTGCGGATGTGCTCGACGTCTGGAAAGCGAACGTTCGCCGGCGCACGTTGTATCGGAACAGCGTGTCTTCGTGCATGAGCAGGTCGAGAGATTCCGCGTCTGCATTTGCGGAACATTGCGATGATAAACGGCGCAGCCGGAATTTCAGGAGTTGGAGCTTTTCCAAATACTTTTCGCGCCGGTATTCACAGATTTCTTCTGTTGACATCTTCAGCATCGTGGGTACATCCGTTCCAAGAATATTTGACCGCCAAATGATGTAGCGAAAGAAAGCAATGGCTGCAAGTACCGCGAACGCCACGAGCGCTCCTAAGAGCGTTGCAAGAATTCCCATTTCAAGCCCTCCTTATGCTGGGTAAATTATAGCATATTTCAACTAGATTTGTCAATGTCGAGAAAAGGCATGTTTTTACTCACTTAAAATGGGGTCCTAATGGCGGTAATCACGAAATGTTATACTAAATAAAAGGTATCTTAACTTCTGGCTAACGAGCTAAACGCCCGCGCTGAACGCGGGCGCTATCGAGCTTACGAGCTAATCTTATGATCTACGACGACATAAAAAACTACAGTAAACAGTTCGCTTACGAGCCGATGGTGGAAAATGCGGCGAAACTCAAGAAGGCAAAGAAATTCCTGGTTTGCGGCATGGGTGGATCGCACTTGGCGGCGGATATCATCAAGGCTTGGAAGCCGGAAGCGGATA
>JBGPNL010000027.1:0-10689 GCA_041487555.1 Minisyncoccia bacterium
AGGAGGTTGTCGATGAATGGTCGAATAAAAAAAGACCGGCGACGGAAACGGTACTTTGATATTTTCCGGATATCGGTAAGTATATTTCCATATGGAGAAAGGAAAGTTTTATATCACGACCGCGATCGATTATGCGAACGGCCAGCCGCATATCGGCCATGCGCTTGAAAAGATCCAGGCGGACGTGCTCGCCCGCTATGGGCGGATGTCGGGTGATAACGTATTTTTTTTGACGGGTACGGACGAGCACGGCGCGAAGATAGTCCGCGCCGCAATCTCTCCGGCTAAAGCGCAGCAATTTACCGATGAAGTGGCCGCGATGTTCAAAGGCCTCAAACAAGCGCTCAATTTGTCATGGGACGATTTTATCCGCACGACCGACCGCGAACGGCATTGGCCTGGGGCGAAATTGATGTGGGAAAAACTCGTGGCCGCAGGCGATATCTATAAAAAAAGCTATAAAGGCCTGTATTGCGTTGGTCACGAGGCGTTCATCACGCAGAAAGAGCTGGTGGATGGAAAGTGCCCCGACCACCTTACCGTGCCGGAGGCAGTGGAAGAAGAGAATTATTTTTTCAAGCTTTCAAAGTACTCAAAAACCATCGGGGAAAAGATCCGAAGCGACGAATTACGCATTATTCCCGAGAGTCGCAAGAACGAGATCCTTTCGCTCATCGAGGGCCATGGGTTGGACGATGTGAGCTTCTCGCGGCCGAGAAAAGACCTCTCGTGGGGTATCCCGGTGCCGGAGGACGAGGCGCAGACCATGTATGTGTGGTGCGATGCTTTGACGAACTATATTTCCGCGATCGGATACGGACGGAACGAGGATTGGAAAAAATGGTGGCCGGCGGACATACAAGTGATCGGAAAAGATATTTTGCGTTTCCATGCCGCGATCTGGCCGGGAATGCTTCTCGCGGCGGGCATTCCGCTCCCGAAGCGCATTTTCGTCCACGGATTTATTACGGTGAATGGGCAAAAGATGTCGAAGACGATCGGGAATGTGGTCCATCCGGGAGAGCTTGTAAAAAAATACGGCACGGATCCCGTGCGCTATTATCTTTTGCGCGAAATTCCTACGGGCGAGGACGGAGATTTCTCCGAGGGAAAATTTAAAGAACGCTATAATGCGGACCTCGCGAACGGCTTGGGAAATTTTGCCGCGCGGGTGCTCACGCTCGGTGCAGGAATGGACGCGCTCAAAGGTGATGCCGCTCCCGAACCGGCAATAGAAGCAAAGATCAAAGAAACGAAGGAGGCGATAGATAAAAAAATAGCGGAGTTCAGACTGAATGAAGCGCTCGCCGCTCTGTGGGAGCTGATCTCATTCGGTGATGAATATGTGAATAATAAAGCTCCTTGGAAGATCGCGGATCTGGAGGCGAAGCGCGCGGCGATATATAATTTGGTCGTTATTTTAGATAATGTGGCGGCGATGCTCAAGCCATTTTTGCCCGAAACAGCGGAGAAGATTACGAAGAGTATCGTTTGGGAAAAGGACGGACTGAAGATAAAAAAAGCCGAGGTATTATTTCCTCGGCTCAAGTGAGCTTTACTTTCGGCGGAATGGAGGGTACAAGATCAACGAGTGCATCGTCTCCGCTGCCGTTTCGATGCCCGTATCGATATCTTTATTCGGGATGAAGATGTAGGGAATATTCGATTTCCCCGCTTCTTTATCCCACTTTTTGCAATCTCCGATTCTCCTCCGGATCGCTTTTTCGTCATCGCCCCGTTTCTCGAGACGGCGATGAAGTTCTTTTCGGGAAGGGGAGAGGATATAAAAAGGCAATATTCCTCCTTCGCTTCCGATATGATCATAAAGAAGTTTCAGTACTTCCGGCACGAGGATCATGAGCGAAGGGCTCGGGCTTCGGAGAGCTTCGGAAACGGAGACCGTGAGCGTGCCATACCAGGAGCCATGGGTTTCTACGAGCCACAGGAACTCGTTAAAGCGTGAACGGTAGTTGAATTCATCCATGGTGATTCGGGAGCGGTATTCACCCGGCAGGTCCGAGGGCCTGGGTGCGCGCGAGGTAAGGCTCACTACCAATTGCATGGTGGGATCAAGCTCAAGCAATCTCTTTGCGATGCTCGATTTGCCGGCGCCGGAGGGGCCGGTGATCGTGACTATCATGGGTCATTCCTTCAGTTGCTACATTCAGCTGGTTTGAGTCTAGAACCCATCTCAAAAGCAGTCAAATTATTTCAAATGTCTGCTTTTGAGATGATTCTCATATGGTTTTCTGGGGATTGCAATCGGCGTATCATCGGCAGATAATGAGGAGAGTAAAAATGAAAGAACTCACTAGGAGGTTATCGTGATTATATTTGGCATTACCGGGACGTTGGGGTCTGGCAAAGGTACGATTGTCTCTTATCTCAAGGAAAAGGGATTCGAACATTTCTCGGTGCGCGCGTTCATTACCGAGGAGGTTGAGCGGCGGGGGCTTCCGGTGAATCGCGACACGCTTGTCGCTGTGGCAAACGACCTTCGCGCCAAGCATTCGCCGAGCTATATTGCCGAGCAATTGTATGCACGGGCGGCTAAGCTCGGGAAGAATTGCGTCATCGAATCCATTCGGACGCTCGGCGAAGTGAATTCTCTCCGCGCGAGGGAAAATTTCCATTTACTTGCGGTCGATGCCGATCGTGAAGTACGCTACGCGCGCATCACCGCCCGGGCGACGGAAACCGACAAGATTACGTTTGAGAAATTTCTCGCCGATGATGAGCGGGAAATGACCTCGAACGATCCGAATAAGCAAAACCTTTCGGCATGCATCGCCGCCGCCGATCCGCGATTTAGGTTCATGAATAACGGCGCGCTTGAGGAGTTGCGTGCGAAGCTTAATGAGGCACTTGCAGCCATCCTGTAATACCTAAGGGCCCGAATATATCGGGCTTTTTTATTTTTGCTCCAGCAGCTATTTTCCTTTAGAATAAGGTACATGGCAGTCGATAAAATATTTTTTGACGCGCACACGCATGTGCAGTTTCCCGCATATGACGCGGACAGGAAGAGCGTGATGCAGCGCGCTGAGCTTGCGGGCGTGAAGATGATAGCCGTTGGCACGCAAGTCTCGACTTCACGCGCCGCCATTCAATTCGCCGAGGCCTATAAAGGCAGTGTATGGGCGGCAGTCGGCTTTCATCCGGCGCATCTCTCGTTTAATTGGCATCATGATTTAAACGAGCAAACCGAGTCGCATCCTGAGCGGTTCGATATCAATGCCTTGCGGGAGCTTGCGGAACACCCGGAGGTGGTGGCGATAGGGGAATGCGGCCTCGATTATTTTCGGCTGGGGCCGGACGACGATGAAACAAGAAATAGGCAGAAGGATGCTTTTGTGGCCCAGATCGACCTTGCCTACGAGCTCAAAAAACCGCTTATGATCCACTGCCGCGCGGCATTTCCCGATCTGATCGCAATGCTTCGGGCGAATAGCGCAAAGCTGCGCCCCGGTGTTATTCATTTTTTTACCGGCACAACGGAGGATGCAAAACAACTTTTGGAGCTCGGCTTTTCGTTCACTTTCGGCGGCGTTATCACGTTCGCCCGCGATTACGATGCAGCGATACAAACAATTCCGATTGACCGGCTACTTTCTGAGACCGATGCCCCCTATGTTTCACCAGCGCCCTACCGTGGCAAACGGAACGAGCCAGCGTATGTCGTCGAGACCGTAAAGAAATTGGCCGAGCTTAAGGGTATCTGGCCCGAAAAGATGGCGGAGCATATTTTTGAGAACGCAAAACGGATTTTCGGTATTTGAAATTTGAAAGAGTTTTTCAAATAAAAAACGCACGTCTTAAGAAGGCATGCGTTTTAATGTTTCGGCGGAGCCCATGTGTAGTATGTGGGGCCGACGCGAAAATTGTGATGAAGGTTCGGTGATATTGTGTGGAAGACGATCGTAGCCACGAGTACCTGCGCAATGGCGAGGATATAGAGATTCCTCCATTTGAGAAACAGATAGGCGAGCGCGATTCCTCCAACGAAGGTTATCGGTACGAGCACGGGATTCGGGAGATGCAGCGCTCCGAATATCGTTCCCGCTGCGAGCGAGGTCGCAATGTCCCCGATCCCGCATTCCTTGATCCTGTTCACGAGGAACCCGTTCAGCAGGAGCTGCTGAGCAAGCCCCCATCCAAGATATCCGAAAAAGAACGCGATGATCTCCGGCGTTTCTACGTACCCGAGAAGGTGCTTGCTATAGGCAACTTTTCCCAGGAAAAGCATCGCGCCGAGTAGCGCAAGCGTCCAATTCACGAGCCCGAGCTCTCCGGGCAGTTCCTTGAAGAAAGTTTTCCAGGTTTGGGTTCGTTCTTTCCGGGCGAGCCATCCGATGATGACGGCAGCGACCGCCGCGTAGGCAAAATGTTTTCCCACCGGACCGCGCAACCATATGCACAATATAGTGAGGATGAGGACGATCTTTATTTCGATCAACGCCGCGATTTTTCTCATCGTCGGCTCCTAGTTCCTGAAGAAAATGAACCAGATGAAATCGACGGATGCATGGAGCGTTGCGCAAGCGATAAGCGAGCGGCGTTTGTAATATACATAGCCGTAGCCAACGCTTGCGATCACGGCGAAGAGCACGTACCACCAATTAGGATAGCCGAAGCTCCCTTGGCTCGTGCTTACTTTCAGCGTGATGTGCCCCAATCCGAAGACGATGCTCGTGAGGAATATGCCCCAGGCATTTCCGAGCCATCGTGCGAGCGTTCCTTGCATCACGACGCGGCAGAAGATCTCTTCCGGTATTGCGACCGTAAAGAAGCTGCCGAGAAAGATGAGGGGAATTTTCCATACCGCGTTGTGCCGCAACCATCCCATGCCGGGCGCGAGAAAATGCGCGTACATCGCAAGCGGCACGATGGCGGCAAAGAGGATCGGGATCATCGCGAGGACGAGTTTCGCGTCATGGCGATTCCATTTCCACGTTACATGCATTTCGAGATCGCTTTGAGCAGCGAAGGCGGTCAAGAGATAGATAGACATTCCCCAATAGGCGATAGGAATGCCCATCGTAGTGCCCGTCCATGCGGGTATCCATCGGTATGCCGCAGGAACGAAAATAGCGGCTGCGATCAAGAGATCCGCGGCGCCATCCCATTTCAGGTAGTGCTTGAGCGTTAATACGAGCGCGGGTACGAAGAAATATACGATGAGAGGAGCGAACATATCGCCTTCACAGCGATACTTCAGTCCCAGTGGAATGATGCAGATGAGGACGAGTATCGCCGAGGTCGACCAAAAACTGAACGGTCGTGTCCAGGCCAGCTCATCCACCATTTTCTCCCTGCATTTTTTACTGATCGAGATGCAGAGCAGGGCGAGGAGAACTAACCCAACGGCACTGTCAAAAAGCAGCCGCATTCTTCCCTCCAAACCGAGGTTCAATAAGCTGACTCCATTCTATTAGGAATCGGGTGGTGAAATCAAGCACATGCATTTTTCCCCTCCAATAAAAAAGCCCTAGGCCAGAAGGCATAGAGCTTGAATGATTTGTTGTTATCGGACGAGGATGAAGCCGCTTATGATCCAAGGACGCCCGTCTTTGTACGCCACCACTCTCCAAAAGCCGGGGTCGGGGTTTTCGACGAAGCCTCCAAGGGCGTCTGTGCGAGCAGAGACCACCTGATTCCCGTGAAAGAATTTTATCTCGGCGCCCTTATCGGGCGTCGCCATTCTGGCGATGAGCTTTCTTTCGCGTTGCGAAGCCGTTTGCGGCATGGGTGGGCCGTTTTCCTCCGCATAGAAGCGGAAGCCTGTCGGATCACCCAGATAATCGAAAGAGACGTATGTCCTGCCGCCGTGTATAGCGCGGAAGAGCGTTTCTTCGCTTAACCCCTCGTTTTTTTCCAGCATGACGTGGGTAGAAACAAGGTGGAACATGATGTCGTAGGTATCGATAGTCGTGCCCAGGATTTTTTGATTCGCATGTGCATCCGGACCTGCCACGATGGGGATGATTCGACCTTGTTTCGTCGCCAATCTATGCCACACTTCGAAGTTTGAAGGCAGCACGAAGTTAAGTGTGTCGTAAAAACGATGGGGTGCGAAGAAAAGATTGAGCCCCAGCCGCCTTTTTTCTTGGACGGCGTTCGCGTGCAGGTTCACGATTTCAAGCGCGTCAACGTTGTCGCACATATTGGAATGGTCGAGACGTTCAATGTGTCCGCATACCGAAAGTTGGCCGCCGTTCGTTTCGGGCGCGGTGAGCAGCGATGCTCCTTGCGATGTCTCCGTCCCGAAAATAAAAAGCACTCCATCGATCACGCGCGAAGACTCTTTCTGTTTTTGGGCAGACGGATTTTCATGGTCCGTGAGAATGATCCATCGCACACCCGAAGCATTCGCGGCGCGGGCGATCTCTTCAAAAGTTCCGCGCGAGTCGTGCGATTTTAGGGAATGTACGTGGATTTGCCCTCGTATATCCATTTGGCTTGAGGCCGTGAGCTCCGGAAATTTTTTCGCGGTGGCGGGAAGGAATACATTGAGGCCCATCCAAAGCAAGAACAAAGCCGCTACGGCGAGACAGGCCATTGCGGCAAAAAGCTTTTTCAATAGATTTGCCATGAAAACTCATCCTGTGCCACACATGCTAGAAGTAATATGTCGCCATTCGTCGCGCGAGTCAAGGAGCTCCAACTTTTACTTTTGGGAATCAGCATAAAATTGCTCCTGCGGCAATTTTTGCCTGCATCTCGCCGCGCCGAGTTTCGCATATGCGAAACACCGAGCTCGGCGCGGCTGCGATAGCTTCCCAAAAGTAAAGGTCTACGCTTGCGGGAAATACAAATGCCCTCGAGTTTCTAACAAGGGCAAGCCAGAATTTTCAGATATATCCCGCCCATTTTTTATTGACATCCCCGGGCGCGGGCGATAGCATCTATCTAGCCTTATTGAGTATCTGCGAGGACGGTGTCGCGTGAAAATAGTCCGACGAGTTTTTCTTTTCTCACTCGCTTTTGTTCTTCTCGGCGTGTTCGGAATACACATGACGAGGTATTTCCCGCTACAATCCCGATCTTCCGCTGCATATCGTCGCGAGATTCTCGCGGCCGAAGGTTCTTTTTACCGTGCGGGCGTCGCAACGGCGGTCATTACGCCTACTGCCCATACCCTCATGGCCGGGTTCGATCCTCGGCGGGTATCGGTGGGCATCCAGCGGGACCTCGAGGTCCGTACGCTGGTGCTCGCGGCTCCTTCGGGCGAAATGTACGCGTTCGTTACCGCGGACCTTATCGGCTTCCTCCACGAGGACGTCGTGAGACTCCGGGAGCGCGTTCGCGTTTCCCATCTCGAGATTTTCGTTATGAGCTCGCACACGCATGCCGGCCCCGACATGATAGGCATTTGGGGTTATCCGCCGTTCGTTTCCGGGCGGAGCGAAAAGTATGTGAATGGAGTGATCGATCAAATGGCGGGAACAGTGATACTCGCTATCGATCGCCTCGAAGTCGTGGACATTTCCGCTTCTTCCATCATTGTTACGGATCTTTCGCAAAACGGCCGGGAACCGGATTTTATCGACAAAGAACTCAGCTTGTTATTCTTCGAGTCCATTTCCCGGCCCGGCAAGTTTGCCGGGATCATTGCTAACTTTGGTTGCCATCCGGAAGTGATGGGGAGCAAGAACAAATTCATTTCCCCCGATTTTGTCGGCGCGTCGAGATCAAGCATCGACAAAGCTTTCGGCACCACTACGCTTTTCGTAAATGGTGCGTTGGGCGGAATGGTCACTCCCGGGAGCGAATGGAAGACAGTTCAAAAATTCGAGAACCTCGATCACTGGGGCGAACAATTTTCCGGATATGCCGTACGGGCTGAGCCAAAAAAACTCGCATTGATCCCGCGGCGATAATTTCCCATCAAAGGGTCAATATGCGCCTGCCCATGCGCAATAAACAATTTATTGCCGCACTGACGCTTGGCCTTATCCCGAAGTCCTATGACTTCTTGTTTTCGGGAAGTGTGCACACCGAAGTGAACGTCTTAAAGATCGGCCCGGTTACGATCGTTATGGTGCCCGGGGAGATCGTTCCTGAGCTGGGGTTGCGCATCAAGGCCCTGTATGGCCCGAAGACGCAAGTCTGGTCTCTCGCGAACGACGAGATCGGGTATATCCTCGTCGACGAAAAATTCCAGGCCCCGCTTTTCAAATATGAGCGGACGATGTCTCTGGGGCCGAAGACCGGATCTCTCATTATGCGTGATCTAAAGCAACTGGCGCCCGAGAAACGAGACGGTAAATAATTCTATGAGCGGTCGCAAAACGGCCGCTTTTTTATTCTCCAGCATTGTTTTTCCGGTTTTTTTGCGCTAATATTTTAAGAATCTATCTAAGGAAATGCCGAAATACGACCACAAGAAAACAGAGGCAAAATGGCCCGCCTCCGCTCACGCTATGGCGGGCAAGCAGAAACAATGAAGAATTACGACCCATCTAAAATAGAAAAAAAATGGCAGGAGCGATGGTTTAAAGAAGGCATCTATGAGCCGGATTTGGATGCCGCGAAGAAGCCGTTCTTTAACCTAATGATGTTCCCGTATCCCTCGGCCGAGGGGTTGCACGTGGGAAACATGTACGCTTTTACGGGTGCTGATATTTACGGCCGCATGAAGCGCATGCAGGGCTACGACGTCTTCGAGCCGATCGGCCTCGACGGTTTCGGGATACACTCCGAAAATTATGCGCTGAAGATTGGCGCGCACCCGATGGATCAGGCGGAAACATCGGAGAAAAGATTTTATGCGCAGCTCCAGTCGATTGGCAATGGTTTCGCCTGGAACGAACACGTGGAAACATACGACCAGGAATATTATCGCTGGACGCAATGGATTTTTACGCAAATGTGGAAGCATGGGCTCGCGTACCGGAAGAAGCAATCGGTTAATTGGTGTCCGAAAGACTTGACCGTGCTTTCGGATGAACAAGTGGAAGGTGGAAAGTGCGAGCGTTGCGGAACGGAGGTAATCAAAAAAGAGCTCGAACAATGGTTTTTCAGGATTACGCAGTACGCAGATCGCTTACTCAAAAATTTGGATACGCTCGATTGGTCAGAAAAGGTGAAGATCGCCCAGCGCAATTGGATAGGGAAGTCAGAAGGTGCGCTCATTACTTTCAAGCTGCGAAAGATTCCCGGTCAGTCTGACGATAAGCATTCGGTTCAAGTGTTTACGACGCGCCCCGACACGCTTTTCGGCGCGACATTTCTCGTTGTTTCGCCCGAACTCGCGCAAACGTGGATGAATGTCGGTTGGCAGGTTCCGGCCGAAGTGAAAAAATATGTCGACGTGAGCTTGAAGCGAAAGGAGATGGATCGTCTCGAAGAGGGAAAAGAAAAAACCGGTGTGTTTACCGGCGTTCACGCCGTGAATCCCGCGAATAAAGAAGAAATTCCCGTTTGGGTCGCGGATTACGTTTTGGGCTCCTACGGCACCGGCGCCATTATGGCCGTTCCGGCGCACGACGAGCGGGATTTCGAGTTCGCGAAGAAATTCAAATTATCAATCAAGATGGTTATTTGCCCGCATTATCCCGCAAAGACTTGCCCCGTGCTTGATCATGCCCACATTGGCGAAGGGCATCTGGTTGATTCCGGTAAGTTTAATGGAATAGAAGCCCAAAAAGCCAAATGGGAAATTACGAAGCTCGTGGGCGGAGAACGCAAGACGCAGTTTCGCTTGCGCGACTGGCTTATCTCGCGTCAGCGGTATTGGGGTCCGCCAATTCCCATGATCCATTGCGAAGCGTGCGCTGCGAAGGGCGCGGGTGAGAACAAAGACATGCCGGGATGGTATGCAGTGCCTGAAGCCGACCTGCCCGTGGTATTGCCGCGCATCAAAGATTTCCGTCCGACGGGGAGCGGCGTTTCGCCATTAGCTGCCGAGAAATCGTTCTATGAAGTGAAGTGCCCGAAGTGCGGAGGCGAGGCGCGTCGCGAGACGGACGTTTCCGATACCTTCTTAGATTCTGCCTGGTATTATCTGCGTTATCTCGATCCGGAAAATAAAAAATCGGCACTGAACGAAAAGCGCATCGGGAATTGGTTGCCCGCAGGACTTTACACCGGCGGAGCTGAGCACGCAGTGCTGCATTTGCTTTATGTGCGTTTTATGGCGATGGCGCTCCATGATTGGGGCCTCGTGAAATTCGAGGAGCCCTTCAAGAAGTTCCGCGCTCACGGACTCTTAATCAAAGATGGAGCAAAAATGTCTAAGTCGAAGGGGAATGTGATCAATCCCGACGAATACATCAATAACTTCGGCGCGGACACGCTGCGCATGTATCTTATGTTCTTGGCGCCATTCGAACAGGGAGGGGATTTTAGGGATTCGGGAGTACTTGGCATCGAGCGGTTCTTGAAGCGCGTGTGGCTCTATGCCGAGAAGCCGAACGAGAAAAAAGGGGCCATATCGCTTCTGCATAAAACAATCAAGAAGGTGAGCGAAGACATAGAAAACCTCCATTACAATACTGCGGTGAGCGCCCTCATGATTGTGTTGCGTTCGTTTGAAGACGAGGGCGGCATGAAAGAGGATTTCAAGTCTTTCCTGAAACTTCTCTCGCCGTTCGCGCCGCATATGACCGAAGAAATTTGGCGTGAGACGTTGAAACATAAGACTTCAATCCACCACAAACCATAACCAACATACAATAAAAAACTCAT
>JBGPNL010000028.1:0-10449 GCA_041487555.1 Minisyncoccia bacterium
CACAACAAAAATCGGCCCGCAACGCGCCAAAAGGACCGCTTTTGATAGTGGCGGGTGCCGGAACCGGTAAAACCAGGACCCTTATGGGCAGGCTGGCCTACTTTATAGAGGGTGGCGTGAGCCCGGAGCGAATCTGCGCCATTACCTTTACAAACAAGGCGGCAGCCGAGATGCGCATGCGCATCTCGATGACTTACGACAAACGACTCACGACTCACGACAAAATTCAAAATAGGTCTATTTCTGTCCCTCCCGTCGTCAGTCGTCAGTCGACGGTCGTAGGTCCCTTTATCGGCACCTTCCACGCACTGGGGGCGAAAATCTTAAGAAGTGAAGCCGGGCTTTTGGGCCGCAAGCGGGGATTCGCCATCTTTGACGACCATGATTCGTTCGATCTCGTCAAAAAGGCTCTAAAGAAATATTCCGATAAAAAACGGGCGAAAGAACCCGCGGCGCATAAAAAGGATACGGAAAAGCCTACGTTCTTCGCCCAAAAGATATCCGAGATCAAAAACAACGACGGCACGCTCGAAATAATTAAAAGGTCGGACAAGGCGGCGGACAAACTTCTCCTCTCCGTATTCCTCGCCTACGAAAAAGCGCTGCAGGAAAACAACGGTTTCGATTTCGACGACCTCATCCAAAAACCGGTATCTATTTTCAAGAACCATCCCGACGTACTGCGAAAATACCAAAACAAGTTTGATGCGGTCCTCGTCGATGAATATCAGGATATAAGCCCGAAACAATACGAATTGATAAAATTACTCGCGGGATCGCACAAAAACGTGAGCGTG
Organism: Minisyncoccia bacterium; assembly: GCA_041487555.1. Lineage (GTDB taxonomy): Bacteria > Patescibacteriota > Minisyncoccia > UBA6257 > 2-01-FULL-56-20 > DATLTV01. The sequence continues at coordinate 798 of JBGPNL010000028.1, forward strand.
GTGGGGGATGATGAGCAATTGATCTACGGATGGCGGTACGCCAACATCGAAACATTCCTCAATTTCGAAAAAGACTGGCCGGGAGCCCGCGTCGCTCTTCTCGAAGAAAATTACCGTTCAACCGGAAATATCGTGAATGCCGCTACCGCGGTCACAAAACAAAATGTGAATCGGCGGCCGAAAACACTCTGGACAAAAAATGAAGATGGCGCGCCGATACGCCTCATCCACCTGACCGATGAAGACGCGGAGGCGGAATGGATCGCCGCAGAAATCGCGGCACGAATGCCTCGAATTACATCCGAATACCCCGAATCGAAACCTCATTTGGGGAATTCGAATGCATTCGCAAATTCGAGTCGGGAAAGCACGGCAGTGCTCTATCGCACCAATGCACAGTCGCGCGCGCTCGAGCAGGCGCTCATCCGACATCGCATTCCGTATCATATTTTTGGCGGATTGAAATTCTACGAACGGAAAGAGGTAAAAGACGTGATCGCGGCGCTGCGGTATTTCATAAATAGAAATGATTCGCTCTCCTGCGAACGTCTTAAAAAGAATTTACGGAAATCGATATTCGCGGAACTCGAAACTGCGTTTAGGGCTATAAAGCCTGAAAAATCAACGCCCCTCGCGCTTATCGAATTATTCCTCAAGACGACCGATTACATCGGATATCTCGAGCGGAATTTCACGAATTATGAGGAACGCCAAGAAAATATAGGGGAATTGGTGGGTTTCGCGGCCCACTTTGACGACCTCGAACGATTTCTCGAAGAAGTGGCGCTCGTACAATCGACAGATAGTCCGGTAAATAGTAAATCGAAAATGGTAAATAGGAATTCAAATGCCAATTCTCAATTACTAATTCCTAATTACAAATTACCAATTACCGTCAATCTGATGACGATCCATCTCTCAAAGGGTTTGGAGTTCGACCAGGTTTTCATCGCGGGCGCAAGAGAAGGAGTCCTGCCTCATGGCCGGTCGCTCGACGATGATATGCGCCTCGAAGAAGAGCGGCGACTTATGTATGTCGCGATGACGCGCGCGCGGAAAGAACTCGCGATCACATTTTATGATCTGCCGTCGCGGTTTATTTCCGAAATTCCCCAGGAACTTGTGCGATTCGAAGACCTGTCATCGGATTTTGTTTCCGATGATGCGGAAGATGATATCGACGATATATATCTCGATTAGGAGATAGATTCTTAATCCGCCGCTATGATCTTTATTGAAATCTCCCGCGTGCGCGGTCGTTCGTCGAAATCAATGAGTGCAATTTGTTGCCACGAGCCAAGCTGCAACGCGCCGCCGTCGATCGGCATGGAAACATCGGGGCCAATAATCGCGGATTTGATATGCGCCGCGCCGTTGCCATCCGGTTCATGGACGGCATGAGAACGCAAATGATGTTTATAGTCCGCTTTTTCCGGCGCCCATTTCTCGAATGCAATTTTCATATCTTCCATAATTCCTTCCTCCCACTCCATAATAGTGAGCGCCGCCGTCGTGTGCAGCACGAATACGTACGCTATGCCGGTTGAAACGCCGGACTCTTTTACCACGGCAGCGATCTGCTCCGTGATGTTTATAAAATCGTAATGCCCCTTGGTTTCTACGGTGAACGTCATATGAGCTGCTCCGACGGGGTTAGGAAAGGAAAAATATGCCGACGGCGACTATCGCATAGAGCGAGAGTAAAATGAAGATAGGCTGTTCAGCATATCGCCTGCGATTCACAAGCATATATATCGCTCCCGCAGCGATAACGGACGGCAACATAAGCGCTGACAGTTGTAATATGGTGGGCACGAGCAAAAAGGCGATTGCCGCAAGCATGCCGATGATTTTTTTACCGTTTTTCTCGCCGAAAAGAACGGGAATGGTATATACGCCATCCCGCTTGTCTCCTTCAATATCCTTTATATCTTTCACGTTTTCCCCAAGGGTAACCCCGATAAGGATAAGGAAAATATAGGCCGCAGGAAGCGCATGGGTTGATTTATCTGGGCTTGCGAAGTAAAACCCAACGGCAAAGGCAGCGAGAGAAGCCACGGCAATGAGAAATGGGGCTATAAGGGGATAGCGCTTGAGGCGGAGCGGTCGGACTGAATACATATGTGAGACAAGAAGCCCCGCCATACCGGCAAAAAACGCATATTGGCCCACAAGAAAGCCGCCGAGAAGCGTCCATGCTAAAAAGAATATATTGGCATTTTTTACTTCGCGCTCGGTAATAAGGCCGGAGGGCAGCGGTCGCCGCGGATTAGAAATCTTATCTGTCTCGAGATCCGCGATATCGTTTACGCCATCGGCATACATGCGCGCGCAAAAACAGGCGATGAGAAGAACAATGAGAGAGTTAAGATCAACCCAGTTCCAGGAAATCCAAGCGGGGCCAACTCGCATTCCGATAAGAAGACCGAGCGAAATAAACAAATACCCATGTACAAGACGAATAAAGCTTCTTTTCGTGATCAGCTTAAACACATTCCGGTAACGCACATATGCGTATAGAGCAATAAAGAAAAAAATGAGCACGTAATAAATCTGGGAAATTGCAACGTTGAAAAATATCCCAGCGCCATACGTGGGAGGAGCCAAGATTGCAGGATTGAGAAAATTTCTTGCTATAACCGAGATATGTTCAGATACGAAAAAAAACTGGGAAACACCGAGGTCGCGACTTCCTGCCGCCCAAAAATCGTAGAATAGTTTCCAGAAACTTGGCAACGCTCCCCAAAAAAAACCGATCGAGTAGCCGCCGATTGCCGCGGCTGCGGCTTTGAATACATTTTTTGTTTTATACAGCACATAGACAAAGAGAATGCACAAACTTAAAAACGCACCTATGCGCAATCCGGGCGTGATCCCTGCCATGGAAAACGGAGTGAAGAAAAGGAAAAATTCTCGCGCCAGATCGGATGCGTTCAAAAAAATATAATGCTCTAAAAATCCCTTGCCGCGGGAAATCGCGAGATCGAGAAGCGGGACTGCGATATTCCCGACAAGCGCAAAAAGAGAAAGTTTCTCAAGCCGGGCACGATCGACGAACAGTCCCAAAAATAAAAGAAGCGATATCGTTCCCGCTAAGTAGTACAAATAATAATGGATGATAGTGGAAGCATCCGATGTCCAATTGCCGGTAGCTGGAATGCTCGAAAAATTTTCGAGGAATATCCTCAGAAATATAATCCCTAAAAATCCGAGGCACCAATCAGCAAACGTAAATTCGATATGCTCCAGTCGTTCAAGAAGATGTTTGAATGCGGCCATCGAAATAAGAAATGCGCAAGCGCCATTTTAAAATACCACGATATAAGGTTTCCCGCTACGCGCCTTTCTAGAACCCATCTGAAAAGTATCTTCGGCCGCGATACTGGCCAATTTCGTTTTTCGCACGAAGCAAGGGCGAAGGCGTACCCTCTGCGGTACGCCGAGCTCGAAGCGACATAGCGACAAACGAAATTGGACGTATCCCTTCGGGTTTTCGCTATTTTCCCGCTCCGCTTTGTTCCGACTTCGTCGGAGTAGTCAGAGACTACACCTTCCTCGTCGCGCCTAGCGGAGCGGAGAAAATATCTGAAAACGCGGCTTGAAGCATACTTTTGAGATGGGTTCCAAAACCGGGGGAATAGAAATTACAGTGCGAGCGAACGCGCGAACTCGATGAGCGCGTGGACGGGGAGGCCCGACGCGCGCACATCGGCGCAGACGGATTCGATTTTTCGCGAAAGCATTTGCTTCGCGCGTTTCGACCCGAAGATGCTCGCGTAGCTCGGCTTCCGGTTCTTCAGGTCGACGCGCACATCCTTACCGGTTTTCGCCATGCTCGCCTCCGCATCAATAATGTCGTCGCGGACCTGGAACAATACGCCAAGCTCCATACCAAAATCCTTGAGTATGCGAAGTTCGCGTGGTTTTGCTCCGCCGAAAATCGCCCCCATGGCCGCAGCCCCGCGAAAAAGCGCGCCCGCCTTCAGTCGATAACATGCGTCGAGCTGCCGCACGACGCTTTTCCTCGAAAAGGCCGATAAATCAAGAAATTGGCCGCCTACAAGGCCTTTCGCACCTCCGCTTTCCGCCACTTCTTTCGTTATAAGCCGGGCCACCGCGGGCTCCTCCTCGGCGCATAGTTCAAAGGCAAGCGCGACAAGCGCAAAACCCGTGAGGATTGTTGTCGACTCGCCGAACACAAGATGGTGCGCTTTTTTTCCGCGCCGGAGCTTCGCATCGTCCATCGCCGGAAGATCGTCGAGTATGAGCGAAGCCGCATGAATGAGCTCAAGCGCGCAGGCGGGACGCGCGATCTCGTTCGCATCTCCGCCGAAAAGTTCGCAGACCATTATGGCGATGATCGGGCGTAAGCGTTTTCCTCCCGCCATCACGGCGTAACCGATGGATCGCGCGAGCTCTTTCGGCACGGAAGCGCCGGAAGCTTCCCGTAAAATTTTTACGAGACGCCGGTCAACGAGTTTTCTTTTTTTCTCAAAATCGGCACGGGCAGTTGCGTTCATGTTTTTAGGTTTGCGATATTACGTTTCATTATACTGCCACACGCCGAATTTGGACATCTTCGGAACACACTGCCGCCGCATTCACTTTCCCGTTTTTATATTTCGAAAAAAAATCGCCGCGGGGTAAACATATGCGCGCTTATTTTTTGTGTTGCATTCAAAGGAGAAATTTCGTATCGTTGTGAGATAGGGCAATCCTTAAAATCTCGGTGCGGCGAAAACGCGCGCTCAATCATCCATCAATATATTTTCATGCAACGCCTTGGACAGCATTTCTTAAAAAATAAATCGGCGATAGAAAAAATTATCGCGGCCCTGGATCTGCGGGGGGGCGATACGATTATCGAGATCGGGCCGGGGCATGGCGAACTCACGGATGAGCTTTTAGGTTTTAGCTTTGAGGTTTTAGAAAAAGAAAAAGGCGGGGCTCAAACAAAACCCAAAATTATTGCCGTCGAAAAGGATAGAAACCTTGCGGAGTTTTTAAGGAAAAAGTTCGCGGCGAATAAAAATGTTGAGGTCATCGAAGGCGATGCGTTAAAAATGCTTCCGCAACTTTCTAAAACCTATAACCTAAAACCCAAAACCTGGAAATTGGTCGGCAACATCCCCTACTATATTACGGGCCACCTTTTGCGAGCCGTGAGCGAGCTGGAAGCAAAGCCGGGCCTGTGCGTATTCACGATCCAGAAAGAGGTCGCGGAACGGATCGCGGCAGCGCCGCCCGAGATGAATCCCGTGAGAAGCAGCGAGGGCACGAAGCATGCCTCTGCTTCTCGCGGGATGAACAGGCTCGCGGCAAGCGTCCAGTTCTGGGCGCGGCCGGAAATCCTCGCCATCCTCGATAAAAAAGATTTTTCTCCGCCGCCGGAAGTCGATTCAGCAATAATAAAACTTGAAGCACAAAGCATGAATCGGGAGATGGATGCGGAAACATATTATGAAACCGTTCGGATGCTTTTCGCGCAGCCGCGGAAAACCATTTTGAACAACCTCGCCTCAAAAAAAGAGGGGGCCGCGACGAAAGAGAAAATTATGTCCGCATTGGAACATATCGGCATAAACCATAACGACAGACCGCAGGATCTTTCCGTAGAAAAAATTATTTTGATCGCCGCCCACCTCCGAGCGCAAAAAAAATAATTCGGTGCCGACATGCCGCTATATTATTTTTTCCGATTTCCGACGGATGGAGCTGCCGAAGAACGATAACCGCCGGATAGCGCAAGAGTATTTTCGCTCCGCGCCGACAAAGTATTGATAATACTCGCTTTCTCGCCAGGAGCTGTGCACAACTTGGGCACTTTCGGGGGATAAATAAGCTATAATTTAAAGTAAATGGTTAGCACCAAAAAATTAATAGCTGGTTTTTTGGCTTTATCGATTCTCATGAGCCTTGTGATGGTTTTGATTTTGCCAAGTACGAATCCGATTCCTCCGCAAGCGCCGATAGTGGAAAATAATACGACGGATGCCATAGCTGATAATGCCACGCAGCCCGTTCCCGCAAACGCGTTCACCGAACCAATCCCGAATATTCCTCCGAACCAAACGGCCGATATTACCGCAGTAACCGATAACAGTGGTAATAATCAAGACGCGGCACCCTCAAACGATAATTTGAATTTGACCGAGGGCGTCGGACAGCTGCTCCTCGCCGAAGTAGATAACGCGAATCCCAACGGCCCCCAAGATGACGGCACAGGCCAAACCAGCCTCGTAGCGCCCGACCCAAGCGCCATTGCGGACCATTTCACCCAGATACAGGCGTTCCAAAATGTATCCGGCCCCAATTGGGAAGCGGACGCCCGGGCGCAAACGTTCCCTACTATCGATACCACGAGCACACAAGATTTCTCGGCATACGCGCAGGCCATGAAGGACGTGCTCAACCCATTCATAAAAAGCGGCATCCAAAATCTCTCCGACGTCGCGACGCTTGACGCCTTAGACGCCCCCGCGAAGGTACTTGCGGACACGGTAACCGGACTCCGGTCTGTTTCCGTTCCAAGCCCGCTTGCTGGATTTCATACCGACCTGCTCAAGATCATGGTCTATAACCGGAATGCAATCGACCTCGTGAGAGGCGCGGGATCCGATCCCATGCGGGCCGCGCTTGTCATGCAATCGCAGCAGGCGAATTTTAATCTGGCGATGCAAAATTTCCAAAACGATATTGAAAAGGCGAAGTTGCGGATGGTATCGATGGCACATTCGAAAAAGACCGATAAGGTTATGGCGACGATCTTATCCATCTTCGGCGTCGAAACCGCGAACGCGCAATGGGTCGTGTTTGATCCTCTTACGGAAACGATGACAACGCTCACGACCATAAACCAGATCGTACAATTCCTCTGGCACATTCTCCAGAGCATCTTGCTCCAGCTTTTAAAGAACGCGCTCATAAGCCTCGAACAAGGCGGGTTGAAGAACTGGATTTTGGGAAAAGGTAAGCCCCTCTTCATCACGAATTGGAAATCGATGCTCAAGAGCGCCTTTAAACAAGCAGCCGGCTTCGCCATCTCACAACTCGCGCCGCAGCTTTGTACGTCGTTCAGCGTGGGCATGCGAACCGCCATCAACCAGCGGTTGAATCGGATATTCACCACAAACGGCAATCCCCTACTCACGTCATGTACTCTTGATAAAGTCATATCAAATTTCAAAAATTTCCAGAACAACTTCACGAATGGCGGCTGGCAGGCGTGGGCCGCGACCATTATGCCGGGCGGCAATTATTTCGGGACCATGTACGAAAGCCAGGCGCTCATAGCGAATCAGGCGCATTTCGCAAAGAATACCCAGACAAACCAAGCGGTCGCCGGTGCCGGCTTCAAGGGCACCACCTCCAAGTGCGCCGACGGCAGCGATCCAAACGGCTTTTACAATGCTTGCTATGCCCCCGGCACGGCGACCAGCCCTTCCTTTACGTATGCCGCAAACCCGAATGGATCCTGCAACCCGGGCGATACGCCCATACAAGCGCCTAATGACGGTGCTTGCGGAGATGGCAGCACGCCGAAAGTTACGACTCCCGGCAAAACAGTCGATTCGCTCTCACAAAACACCTTCTCGTCCAAACTCCACAATATCGTAAACGCACAGGACATTATCGGCCTCGTTATCCAGGCCGCCTCGGCGATCCTCACCAAGGTCTTCGGATCCGGTGCCTCGGGCCTCTTCGGTATGTAATCAAGGCAATGAAAAAACTACGCCCACACATTAAAAAAATATCGGCGATCGGGATCTTCCTCATCATAACGATCGGTATCTTTTCGCCCTTCGCGCAAGTACACGCACAAGCCACGGACTCAGCGCCGACCTTGAACTGGCTGAATTGCGCTCCGGTAGTCGGCGATCCCACTACCTGCGCACTCTACGTATTGTCGCTTTTCGTAACTGCCGTCATGGGTTTCTTCCTTGCGATCGCCGCCTGGCTCGCGCAGCTCGCGCTCACGATCACGAGCGGGATCGTCCAAGTGCCTGCAGTACAGCAGGGATTCTCCGTGACGCTCGCGATCGCAAACCTCGGGTTCATCGTCGCGATCATCGTAATCGCAATAGCCACCATTCTCCGCAGCCAAAGCTACGGCATGAAACAGATGATCTTCAAGCTTGTCGCCGCCGCGATCCTCGTAAATTTCAGCTTGGTCATCTGCGGCGTCATCTTGCAATTTTCCGATACGCTCACGACTTATTTTATTAACGCCTCGACGGGCGGGGGGCTTACGGGAGGAAATTTTGGCCAGTTCGTAACGAATCTCACGCAGGGTTTCGCTCCGTCGGGCTTGTTCCAAGACCCACTCCATTCCGGAGGCACGGGCCTGGGAGACGCCTTTATCGATATGATGAATATGTCATTCATCATTACATTCCTTTCCATCATAATCTTTACTTTTCTCGCGATGGCGGTCATGCTCCTCATTCGCTACGTGTACATGGGCTTCCTTCTGATTCTCATGCCGCTCGCATGGCTCCTCTGGATCTTCCCGAGCTTCAAGAGCAACTGGACGAAGTGGTGGCGAAATTTCATACGCTGGGCATTTTTCCCGCCAATCATGGTGTTCTTCCTGTACCTCGCTCTTTTCACGGCGCAAACAAAATCAAACGGTTATCTTCAGAACGTTGCGAACAACACGACCGGGTCCGGCAATAGCGCGGTCGGAACGATCATGAGTGTCGCCGGTTTCCAGACGGCCTCGGGAACAAACCCGGTTTCCGTCGCTGCCCAAATGATCATTGTGATCGGCCTTTCTTTGGGCGGGATTTTTATGGCGAACGCGCTCTCGATCACGGGCGCCTCGGTCGCCATGGGCACGATGAGGAGCATCGGTACGGCCGCGCAGGGATACGTCGGCAAGCAGGGCAAAAAAGTTATCTCACGGGCAGTGCCTCAAAATATAAAAAACAAGCTCCAGGCAGGAGAATACGGTCGTATCCCGAAAAAGGCGCAAATGTATATGGGCATAGGGCTTTCGAAGGTTCAGAAGGCTGGCGGGGCGGATCTTGTGGAGGAGGCCGGAAAGAAAGCCAAAGAGCGGGCGAAGGATCCTGTGGAAGCGGCGCGCTTGCTCGCCGGTGGCGGCATGGCACGGCAGGATGAGGTCGCGCTCATCAAGGAAATGCAGAAGAATGAAGATCTGGGCGAGGTAAAGACAATCCGCGGCGTGGAGCGAGATAAGTATATTGCCGAGAACGCAAAGATGTTCAAAGAGGATTACGGCCAGACCAAATTCTATGATAAAGATCTCAAGGCGTCGCTTATGAATCCTCAGGCGCACCCGATAGCAGAAGCCGTCGCGCGGGACATCCACGCAGCATTGCCCGATACCGAAAATGTGCTGGGTAGAGGCGCGAGCCAGATGGTCGGAGCTATGGAGCTTCTTAATAAAACCATGGAGAAACTCGTGGTCTCGCAGGAAAAATCCGACGCAAGCAAGATCGACACCAACCATCTGTTTAAATCGGAAACGCTGAAAAATGATGCAACGAGGGTAAGGGTCGAGGCGTATTTAAGAAAAGTGGCTGGCTACAACTTTGAACTCGTACCGGGCATGTTGAACGGAATGAAAGCTGAACCGCGCAGGAATTTTGAAACGCTATACAAGAAAGCGATAGGCGATGAGAGGATC
>JBGPNL010000029.1:0-10254 GCA_041487555.1 Minisyncoccia bacterium
CATGGAGGAATCGGGAATAGTCTTTTAAAAATGGCGAATCTCGCGTCGAGTTATCAAAAAATTGATTTTAATAATCCAGAGAACTGGGTGCTGAGTAGCGGAGAATTAACACAGAGCACAACAACCCCCTTGGTCATTACACTTCCCGTTTCCTCAAAAAATGGTTTATTAAAGTACAAAGGCGCTCTTTCTTCCAACGAGGCCATGAAGCTCGCTTTTGTCCCTCTTGGAGAAGAAGTGATTAACTTCGTGATAACGATACCAGATCTTTACGAAATAGTTATCGGTGATAATGATTATCAAACGATTACACTGAAGTCCAGCACCGGCCTGAATCAGCCAATGCAATATGTGGCAGAATGGCGGTCGCATTCCAAGCGGCCCAAAGTGCCCCTTGGGAAGATTAAAAAGGGATCATTAGTAACGGCGAGTATTCAGCAAAAACCCATTGATCGAAGCAGCCGTTATAGTGTTCAAATTGATATCACCTATATCCCTGAAAAACCAGAAAACGCAGAGAATCAGATAATGGTCGCGCGTTACGAATTTGTTCCCCCGTTGCCGGTGGCATCAGATAATTTCCATTGGGCCATCGGATTAATTAGGGGAGTAACAACAAGTAGTATCTCTGCTCAGCTCATGGACGCTGAAATAGATAGTCACCAACTATAATTATTGTGCTCATGACCAATAAAGAAATCATCGCGGAAATCGAAAGGCGATTCGAAATTTTATTCACGCTGTCGATCTTTTTCGCCGTTCTCATGGCGACGTATTTCGATATAGTTGGGGGTCCTCAAAAAGATAATCATGCTGCATTTATATTCTTTCCGCTCGTCGGAATTTATATAGCTGGTTATATTTTTTTCGAGATAGCCAAATTATTTTCTCAAACACGATTTGCGTTACATATATTAACTTGGAGCTTGCTTGCGGCAATCGCTAGTTTCGCGATGCCTACTATTATTACCATTTTGGCAAAGGGGCCGATAGCCATGCCGCAATTTTCGGCCCAAGTGGATACATGGACTTTTATAGCATCGATGGGAGGAATTGTAACCTTGCCATTCGCGATAGCCTCCTTTACGTTTGCGATGATTTTTCTCGGAATGATTGCAGACGTATTTAAAGGTCAAGTGAACAAAGAAATATCCATGAAAAACATTAAACTCGCGAACCTCGCGGTATTTATTATTTTTTTTGGTATAGCGCTCATCGAAGCGTTGCAGAAGGGGAATTGGATTGAGGCCGCGCTCTTCCTCGCGCTCGGCGTCATCTCCCTTTGGGCGGATTTCGGCAAAAGACAATAGCGATCGAGAAAATAAAAAGGCACGACTTTTCAAGTCGTGCCGGTATTTATTTCGCGAACGGCGCCGATCTGCCCTCTTGGAGCACGCCGAGTTCGATCCATCCCGCCGAGGTAACCACCCAGGGGAACCACAGTTCCCGCGAGCCTTCTTTCCCGGTGCGTTGCGGTTTTTCGAAATATTCTTCATTCACGTGCGTTTTCGCATGTTGCCAATACTCGGCAATGCGTTGAGGCGTGTAGCCATCGGCTGCTTTCGCTATTCGGCATTCGTCCGGCATGGGCCCTGCGTGGTGCAGCCGGCCGTCGAATTGGCAAACCAGTTCTTCGCCGCGGTAAAGGAAAAGGTGGCGTAATCCTTCGACGCTGCCGCCAGGGGGATTATCGAAATAGGGTACGAATCTTGCACGGTGGCTGTCGTCGAAATGCACGAAAACGTCATTACCGATCGTTTCTACCTTGGTAACTTTCAATTGCGCCTCCGCTATGTGAACTTGTATGCTGCCGAAACTATGAAAAGCATAAAAGACATTCTCTTTTTTGTCGAGCATGAGGCCGCGCTCTTCTTTGCGCTCGGCGTTTTATCTTCCTGGGCGGATTTCAAGGCGCGATAGCGAAGCGCTATGATGCAGCAGAATAAGGGTGTCAGGTACCCTTTTCCAAACAAAACCCATGCCGATTGAGCGGGGGCTTGCGTTTGCTTATAGATATATGCTAATATTTGAATATGTCTGATCTATGCAAGGAAATCGCGGAGTTGGGGAAGGGGATAGGAAATGAAAACCGCTACCGCATTTTGGAGACGCTTATGAAGGGGTCGCTTACCGTTCACGAGATTGTGGGAAAGGTAGGTTTCGCCCAGCCCGCCGTTTCTCAGAATCTCAAAGTGCTCAAATCGGCGCAACTCGTAGAGGATGAGCGAAAAGGTCAGGAAGTATATTATTCGGTAAACGTTTCGTATATGGCAAACCTTTTGAGGAAATTAACTGTCGGCGTCGAGCAGTGCAAGAAAAATGAGACCAAATCAAAGTAAAATAATTTTTTTATAAAAATATGGATTACGGAACATTAGCAAATGCAGAGTCGGTAAAGAAAACCATCGATGCACTCGCGGCGCGCGGCGTCGAGGGTATGCTCGTGAACAGCCGCGCGGAGGCGCTTGAGAAAATAAAATCGTTCATCTCGCAGGGCGCGTCCGTCATGAACGGCGCCTCGCGTACGCTCGAAGAGGTTGGCTTTATCGAATATCTGAAATCCGGGGCTCACGGATGGAACAATTTGCACGAAGGGATCGTTGCGGAACAGGATCCCGCGAAGAAAATGGCGCTCCGCAAACAGGCGGTGCTTTCGGATTATTATCTCGGGAGCGTGCATGCGGTCGCAGAGACGGGCGAGATGATTATCGCCTCGAATTCCGGCAGCCAATTGCCACACATCGTATTTACTTCGCCGAATCTTATTTTCGTGGTTGGCGTCCAAAAGATAGAGCCAAGTCTTGATGTGGCGCTCGCGCGCGTGCGCGAGTACGTGCTCCCGCTTGAGGATCAGCGCATGAAAAGCGTTGGTATGGGCGGCAGCGCGATCTCGAAGCTCGTTATTTTCGAGCGCGAGCAGCCCTTTATGCGAAGAAAAGTTCGCGTCATCTTCGTGAACGAAAAACTGGGGTTCTGAATTATACTCTCTCCGCATATATAAATTGACGACATTTTTGTCGCCGTTTTATAGTTTCATCCGCGGCGTAGACCCCTTGATTTACCTAATCAAAATGGCATCTCTTGGTTTCTGCCGTCGGAATATTCGATATTCTCTTGAGCCCTTGGAAAAGTGAAGCATAATAGATGATGTTGCAGCCCTTTGACAATACATATCCTTGATAACACTTGGCGTGTCACATTGGCCCGGTGTTTATGTTTTGTTTCGCAACGCTGCGGCAAATTCACAAAGGAGAATGTCGAATGAGATACCCTAGGTCTTTCCGTACCGCCTTCGGTGTGTTTACGCTCGCTGTTTTTGTGGCTGTCATCGGGCTTTTGAGCCTGAAGCCTCCTACCGCCCAGGCCATGCCGAATTTTGCTAGAAAGTACGGCGTGGAATGCAATACGTGTCATACCACCATTCCCAGGTTGAATGAATTCGGCTATACATTCCGTGCTGCCGGTTTCCGCATGCTGGAAGAGATCGGTAAACCACAAGGAAAGTTTGAGTTCGGCGATTACTTCGCCGCACGGCTACAGGCGCGATTTGATAGCCAAAAGACGAATCAGCCCAATGGCGCCGCCGTTGCGAATGTCATTAATGGTATTCCGGGTCCGCGTACCACAACGAACGCGTTCAGCTTCCAGGAATTTACCATGTATCCTATCACCGGGGCATGGGGAAAACATCTCGGCTCGCTCGTCGAGCTTTCGGTTTCGCCGGAGGATGTTTTTGAAGTCGAAAATGCCTATCTGCGCGTGGTTTTCGGCAAGCCGAATAAATTCTTTACGTCTCGCATCGGTATCTTCCACCCCTGGGAAGGATTTGGAGCATCGGATCGTCCATTCTCGAACGGACGTCCCTTGTTTCAAAATAGCCCCATATCGGCCGGAGGCAGAGGCATACCCTATGTCTTCCAACCGTGGGGACTCGACGAAGCAGGGGCGGAAGCCGGCTTAGACTGGAATAAACTTTCGCTCAGAGCTGCGGTACTGAACGGTACGATGATGCGATGGGAGGGTGAAGCCAATGCCTTCCTTCCGTTCCCGGCACAAACCGGGCCGTGGAAGGGAGCAAACCAGGCAACCGCCGCTCTCGGCAAGCCATTCAATTCGGTGGCGCACAACACGCCCGATTTTTCGGCAAATGCCACTTATAGGCTGCATCCGAACGGCGGAGTCCTAAGCATTCTCTACTACCGCGGTAATATTGCAACGCCGACCAAGTGCATGGATGGTACCAAGATCGGAAAGACGAATACATCCACTGGCGAGACCTGTGGCGCGACTGCCGCAACGGCGGACGAACCATTTGGTGCCGCTGGCAATACCGAGTACGACTTCAGTCGAGACGGCGGTGCCTTTAGGAACACTTTTGATCGGATTGGGGCATATGCATCTTATCCGCTCGGCAAGCATTTTTTGCCGCAAGCAGGATTCCAATTCGGGCGAGACAGCAATCCGAATGGCACCAAATTCGACAGCAAGGGCGCGTTTGTCGACGGCTCTTACAACTTTAACGACTACGTGACTACCGGTGTTCGATATGACTGGTACCGCCCAAAGTTTGGGGCTGGACTGCTCAATTCGCAGTGGGCGATCACGCCGTATGTGAATATCCCTCTGCAGAACGGCCTTCAGTTCATCGCCGAATATCAGCGCCGGGATTTCCAGCTGAACGCCGCTCATCACCGGCAAAACGACACCTTCCAGTTCAGGTTGATTTTCATAAAATAGACCTCGGCTGCATCGGTGATTCCCTACAAAAATTGGGGCCAGATCTCTATGAGACTGGCCCCTTTTTCTATTACCCGATTATTACGCCCCGCTGCTCTCGCGCCATAAGCTCTCGAAAAGCACCTCCATGGTGTGGTGGATATCTTCGTCTTCAATCAGTACCCCTGTCGGCCGCTTCTTATTCAGCGAAATGATCGCCACCTTATTGCCGTAAATAAAATTCGAATTTTTAATGGTGGCGAACTCCGGCAAAAATTGGGTTACACGCATTTGTTCCCTATCTTTTTCTTTGAGGGAGAGCGATAGCTTGGTCCGCGGAGCAAGCATCCGTATTTTCAAATAGTGGCGCTGGCGCGTTTCTATAAAATCATCCAGAAATTGCCTTCCGAGTAATTCCACCCAATCGTCCCATGACACAATCGCCAAAAGATGATGTTTCGCTTCTATCATGTCGGCCATGACCTGCTTTATTTCTTCCACCCCCGAATATGCCCGAATGGTCGGCTTCGCGCCGGTATCACGCCGTAATAATTGCAGCTGCGGAAGCACAACCTTCAAAGCCGCTTCGCGTTCATGGAGGGTGATGAGAAGCTTTTCCGGGTTTTCGGCCACCCACACTTTCCTCCGGCGCACGAGATACGTATTCATCAGTCCTTTCTTGTGCAGCGTCTCGATAATAAGCCCCACGCTCGTGCGCGGCAGCTTTACTTTGTCGGCGATCTCGGTCGTTGCGCTCCCCCCGAGTTCAAGCGCTGCCAAATAGACTAGTGCCTCGTTCGGCGAGTATCCCAATTGCTCTACAACGGTGCGGATATGCATAAAATAATGAGTAAGTCCATCCCAGAACTCATCTCCAAAATACCATCGCACGCGATATTGGTCAAAACTTGCGAGATCGCGAAGCGGCGAGGAGGATGCACTTACTGCTGCTCCGACGGAGTCGCGACAAAGAGATCGCGAGTTTTGATCATATCCCACGGGGTTGTGTGTGTTTTCCCGCATCGCTGCGCTCCGCCGCCCTCAATCCACAGGCCCCAAAAACTAGTTATGATATAATGAAACTATGCAACAAATATCAACGGGGGAAATAAATCTTGAGAGGCGGGGAGTATGGTCGTGGTTTAAAAACCAAATGGCGCTTGCGCCGCTCATCGGCGAGTACTACGTGCCTGAGGAAACCAATAATATTTGGTATTCTCTCGGCGGAGTGCTCATGATCTCGCTCGTAGTCCAGGTCATAACAGGAATTATTTTAACTTTGAAATACATTCCTGACGCGGCTTTGGCATTCGGCATCGTGGTCGACATGATCCGCTCGCCCTTCTGGCACGTTACGTTGAGCTTCCATTATTTCAACTCGTTTCTCATCTATGGATTAGTGATGGCGCACCTGATGCGCGTATTTATCAGTGCCGCGTACCGCAAGGAAAAGAAAGTGCTTTGGTTCATCGGCGTTGCGCTCGCGGGACTCATATTCGCGACCTACGTTACGGGGGAAGCGCTCCACTGGGACGAGGTCGGATTTGCCGTGCCCTGGCACGTTTCCGAAATTTTGCAGGCGACAAATTTGAGCAACGTGCTCCACTATAATTTCGCCGACATGAAGGATCCCGTGACGGCGACCGCGAAGCTCGTGCAGATTTACGCGATGCACATCGCCGTCCTGCCGCTCATTCTTCTTCTGCTTGTCGTCATGCATTTCTATTTGATCAAGATGAAAGGAATTTCCTTGCCGTTCTGGAAAACGCCGAGCGGAAAGAAAGTGCCGTTCTCGACTCATATCAAGCTATGGTTTGTCTACTCTGCGCTCGCGCTCGGCGCGGTACTTCTGCTTTCCATATTTGTCGGGCGTGATGCAGGAACGGCGCCACAGCTTTTGCCTTCGTCGCCGTTGTATGCGGCTACTCACGGGCCGGGAGGTTTGGGCTTCAAGCCGACCTCGCCCATCGGCTGGACGCACGGCTGGAACGTATTTGTCGAACACTTGGGCCTCAAGCCCGATATTTGGGGAACGGTGATTGCCATGTCCTTGATGCTTGTGGCGCTTCTCGCGATTCCTTTCGTTGACCGCGAAGAAAAAGAGCCGACCAGCTGGAAGGAAGCTCTCGACTGGCATAAGCGCAAATGGGCATTCCTCTCAATCGGTTTATTCTGGGCGGTGATGCTTTGGGGCATCCTCCAAAACATTCTTGCGGGGCCGGGTTAGGCTTCCCCTCGGGAAATGCTCATGAAAAATTTAAAATCAGCCAATCTCGCGGTCTTCGTGATCTTTTTCGGCATTGCGCTGATTGAGGCGTTGCAAAGAGAGAATTGGCTCGAGGCCTTGCTCTTCCTGTCTTTGGGCATTTTATCTCTTTGGGCTGATTTCAGAAAAAGCAGTTGATATCGGGCCGTGAAATATACGTTCAATTTTACACGGCAGGTTTTAAGCGGGATCGTTAGTTTTTTAACCGTGGCGATCGTTACTCAACTATTCGACCATGAAGTAAAATGGGCGCTGGTCGTTGCGATAGGCATCGGCACTTTCGTTACTTCCGGATTCTACAAAAAGAACTGAAGAACACCGCCTCTGTTCGTGGTCCGGAAAACCCGGGCCGTTTTTTTTGTGTTATCATCTATGGATGAAACCGAAAGAAGATATGCCTTCGATGGAAAAATCCGTAGGGTATAGCGAGCATCCGAACAAGGCGGTGGAGACCGGCGGGCGATTCGAATATGTAATGGCGATCTCGCTCGACCCCCGCTCAAACTATAAAGAGGGCATTATTCGTTGTATCCGCAGCCGCGAAGGCGATATTACGACCTCCGGATACATTGACAGAAGCGTTTTGCATAAAGTGCGCGAAGATGCCCCGGGACGTTTTTCTATCGGCGAAGAATTATCGATTAAAAATCAGGAGGAGGCTATCAAGCAGTTAGGCGGAGAAGACCTGGATTTTCTTGGTCTTGAAGACCCGGATATTTGGATCGATGAACAGACGGGACTCACGCATCTTTATTTCACCATGCCGTTCCGCAACAACAAATCCAACAAGTCAAAGGATGATGTCCTTGTCATCCATCTCGGACATGCAGTTGGCAAAGATCTCGATTCTTTGGAAATGACGGCACCGGTTTTGATGGATGAAGGAGCGGGACGGGGCGGGGCCAAGGAGGTTTCCATTGCGCCGCCCAATAAGCAAGGATTCCGCTATAACCTCGTGGAGTCATCGGCGGAGGGGAAAGATTTTCGTTATTCAACTGTTCGAGCCGCTCGTGCGAAGAATATGGGAGAGCCATGGAAACTTGGAGAAACCTTGTTTAATCCGGAGGAGAAAAACATTCCTTGGATCGGAGGGCATGCTTCGCCGGGACCGTTATTCTCGAAAAATTTTATTGATGTAGGCGAAGGAAAATTGCTCGGTATCATGAACGGCCGCGAGGCGGACCGGAGGATCGGCAAGGAAATAAAATACGGTACATTCTCCATCGGCCTTTTCATTTACGATTACGAAAACGGAAAAATAGACTGGGTTTCGCAGGAGCCCTTCATCCGCGATAGTGAGGCAAAAACGATCACCTTCGCAAGCCAATTCGTTGAACAAGGAAACGGCAGCGGCATCCTCTACGCGCATGTCGATGATTCATTTGTGCGGGCCTATACGCTGAACGCAAGTGAAATAAAATCACTGTTACCCCAAACATTATAATTCGCACACGCTTCCCAAAAAATCAGGTTATATTACAAAACCGCCTTATCGGCGGTTTTGTGTATTACCAACAATGAGACTAGGTGCCTTGCGCGAAGACGATCGAATTGATCTGAAGCGGCGCATCTTCGGTATCGACGGTCAGATCGCTTGACGCAGATGGATCCAAGCCATCGGTATAGAGGGCATCACTGTCCGCCTGTATTGTCGTGATACCCAAGCTTACCGCTGAGCCGCCCGCGGCCACTTTGGTGTTTGCCACTGTGTTCATGCGGAGCGTGAATGAGTATGAGCCGCCCGCAGAGATCTGAACGCCGGTCGAGCCAAAACTCCAGGTAACCGCTTCGCCACCGGTTATTGTCGATGTCGTGACCGTGGCACCGAATGAGGTGCGGACGTCGACGTTGTTCGTGTCGACGAGCGTTACGCCCGCTGAACTTGTGGTGTTCAAGGCGCTGCCGACGAAATCGATCGTCAGGCTGTTCAATGCTGCTCCGCCGGCGCTGTCAGAGCTGAAGGTCACGGTCGCCAGACTATCAACCGTATTTTTCACGCGGCCGACGGAAACACCGATAGGCGATGCATCCAAATGAAGGAAGCTCCGGAGAACGGTCATCGCGCCGCCGGTGGCTCCGCTTACGTTCACTGTAGTAGAGGCGTTCGAGCAGGTAACCGCAGTGGCGCCCCCAATGGTAAAGGTGTGGGTACTGTCGTCGGTTGCGGCTCCCGAGGAGTACGACGCGGCATCGCCCTGCAAGACCAGCGTGACCGAGCCTAATCGAGCGATACTTACCGGGTTTACGAAGTGGAAAGCATAATTGTAGCCGCTGCTGCCTCCCGTGAGCGTGCTGTCCGAATCGGTGATTGAGGCGCCTGTGGGAACCGTTCCCGCGGCGATCGTGATCGAGTTTCCGCCCGTGCCTGCCGTGTTTGCGGTAAGCGTTATTACGGCACCCGAAGATGTTGCCGATACTGCGACGACAGTCGTCGAAGCGTTGATTGCGGTCGTGAGATTCGTCGCGATCGTCGCGGCTGAAGTGCTCGTCGGTTGCGATGCCGTTTGGACGGTAAGTCCGCCGATAGCAACCGCGTATGTTCCGGCTACGGTCCCCGTCGAGGCAATCGTAAAGTTGCCGGTCGCGGTGGTCGTTCCCGAAGCCACGGCAGAACCAGCGGTACCGAGTAAGGTTTCGCCGTTATACATCGAAAGATTGCCGAACGAAGGTTTCACGCCGAGATCAGAAACAACATCTTCCACGGTGAGGTCGGTAACTTTCACGCTCTTATTATTTGATGTCTCTGTGAATCGGAACGCCGCCAGGCCGTTGCCGGTCGAGCCCATGATAATGTCATCGTCCGATGAAGCGGGATCCGAAGTATCTGCATTGACCAAGAGCGACGCTTGCCCTGCCATCACGATGCCCTGGCCGGGAACCGGAGTTGTCCAGCTCACGGCGTTATAGGAAGTTATTCCCGTGCCGGAGAGTCCTGTGAGGGAGGTTTCCGGATTCGATCCGACCGCACCGCCCAAAGTATTCGCATAGACGTCCACATAGGTCGTGCCGCCCTTCGGGATCGTAAACGGTGTTCCCGAGAAGGAGTACGTCTGGCTGTTCGTGATCGTGGGTTGCGTGATGCCGAACTGCGTACCACCGACCATCACCTTGAGGTTCTGTAGATCGCTGCCGCCGGTGGCCGCAACAGTGATAGTAATAGTAGAAATCGTTACGCCATCGGCTGACGCGGCTGTGATGGCGTAGGAGCCGATTTTTACGTTCGTGGAATTTTTACCTACGGTTTGGACTCCCAAGGACGTATTCTGCGCAAC
>JBGPNL010000030.1:0-9764 GCA_041487555.1 Minisyncoccia bacterium
AAGGTAAAGTAAAATGGGTCTTTCTTCCTAGGCTGCGGAAATCGTATTACAAACAGGTTATAATTAACTCAATTATATGAAATCAGAGAAAATGCCTTCAAAAGAAGGACGAAGGGCGAAAGTTGCTGATCGGCTGGAAGACAAACGATTTATCCTTTCCTTGGATGCGGAAAGCGAAAAACGTCTCGCGACGCTGCAGGAAGTAGTAGCCGATTTAAAGAAAAAATATCCTGAGATTATCGGACTCAGTCTCTATGGGTCTCTCGTAAAAGGATATGCTGACCGCACATCGGATATCGACGGATATCTACTATATGACTAGGATGCGGTAAGAAATCACCCGAGCGGTAGGATAAATCGCGAGTTCGGCGTGTTGACTGATTTTGATGAAGAGATCAAAGACAAGGTAAAGGAAGGGCTCGAAATGTCCGATATTCAGCTTAAGGACCTAAAGGCATTCCCACTCGATAAGGATTTTTTTAAACGAGAACCCATGGCGCTTTTTTTACTTGCGGTCGGAAAGGATATGGAGCGTTACCGAGAAAAAGTTTTTGATTATCTGGGCGGGCTTGGCGAAGCTGGTGAACGGCAGTGGCAGTTTATCATGGAAGAGCTCTGGCGATTCGAAGCGAAGGGGATGGATCCAGAAACGGCACATAAAAGGAAGAAATTATATCCGCAGACGCTTGTGGAAGGCAGGAAATATTTTCTCCACGGTCATTCCGAGAAGGAGGAAGACCGGGCATCCGCTGCCGCATAGATAAAAAAGACCCCGCATGGTTGGTGCGGGGGATTCCGGTTACTTCGGTGATTTGAAGCCGAATCTTTCATTCGCTTTTTTATGCTGCGCCTGAAGATCGCGGGCGGCTTCGATGAGATCGTTTTCTTTCACGCGAGGCTTACCCTCACGTCCGGTTTTTCGCCATTCGTTTACTGCAAAGAGCATGCCGCTTTTGCCGACCTCGAGTACGAACGATTGCGAATAACCTTCGCACAGTTTGTAGATCTCGTTCCAATCGATTCCGTCGCCGAGCCAACCGGGAGGTATGGCGAGCGTAAGAAGGCGCTCGATATCCTTGGCGGTAAAATCGTTGAACGAGATTATTTTATCGATCCGGCCCGGCCGTTGCATGGCCTCGTTCACCTTATCGATATTGTTGGTCGTCATAATCGTGAGAATTTGGGCATTCTTCGATTCGAGGCCGTCGATCGCGGTCAATATCGAGCCAAAATTATATGCATTACCGGCGCGTTGTTCCCGATCAACATCTTCCAGAATGAAGATGGAGCGCTGGTATTTTTTCGCGAGCGATAGGCTCTGCTGGACGGCGTTTTCACTGTTCTGATGAGTCGGTGGCAAGTAAATGACTGCCCAACCGTTTTTCGCTCCTATTTGAGCAGTAAGAAGAGCGGCGAGCGTCTTGCCCGATCCGTATTTTCCTTCGAACACCACTTTGCGATTGATTCCGATCCGCGTGCCTGCGCAAAGATCCGCTTCTTCGATGAACGTCAAGACGTGCGCCTCGAAATCCCGCCACACTTTTTCGTTATACACCACGTCGTTTATGGAGACCCCGGAAAGATCAAGGAATTCGCCGTTCACGGTAAATGCCTTACCGCGGTAAATGCTGTGCGCGTCGAGGTGGTCCTTCACGAAATCGAGCAACTGCTCAACCTTCTTTTGTTCTGCCGGTTTTACCTTGGAAGCAATGATGATGGATTGCGGACCTTGTTCGCTGGGAATGCATACGTCAAAATGGGCGGAAATGTTTTTGATTCTCAGCGGCCCCATAACGCCCTTCGTCCGCTCATTCAGTCCAGTGGCTACGGAAATAATATTGAGCGGTTTTCGCTCGAATATCCCGAATAGTTTCACTCCGCTTAATGCATCGGTACCGTAGAATTTCGTCGTTACTGCATAAAACGCTACGGCGATATCCCGCGGAGCATATTCGTATTCTCTATGGATCCTTAGTTTGCTCGTCACGGCGAGCCTCCTTTTTTAAAATCAAGGTTATACTATATATGGATTTATCACGAAGTAGCGCAATTGGCAAATAAAATAAGGCCTTCGAGGAGCTCTTTGCTTTTTATTTCGGATTTGCTACACTAATTCCCATGCGCCGATACCCTGGCTTCTTTTTAACTTTTATAGTGCTCGTGGCCGTTTTCGCCGGCATTTTTGTCTACCCTCAATGGCTTGGCGCGAAATGGCAGCCGTGGAAACTGGGACTTGATCTCGTAGGCGGAAGCCACCTTATTTACCAGGTGGATCTTTCGGCTGTGGGAGCAACAGACCGTGATTCGGTGGTGAATGGGCTCCGCGATGTTATCGAGAAGCGCGTGAACCTCTTCGGCGTTTCCGAGCCGCAGATATTTACCGCGCAAAACGGCAACCAGGCGCAGCTTATCGTCGAGCTTGCGGGAATTAAAAATGTAAGCGATGCCATCAAGCAGATCGGGGAGACGCCTTCGCTCGATTTCCGCACCGCCGATCAGAATGGATCGAGCACCGTATTCAACCAAACGAACCTGACCGGTCGCTATATTACGGGCGCGCAACTGACGTTCGATAACACGACGCAAGCCCCACAGGTTTCCATTTCTTTCAATACTGAAGGGGCGGGCATCTTCGAACGGCTTACGCAAGACAATGTGGGCAAACCGGTCGGGATATTCCTGGACGGCAACCTAATAGAGGCGCCGGTCGTGCAGCAAAAGATCAGCGGGGGACAAGCCGTGATAACGGGAAAATTCACGATCGATGAAGCGCGCACGCTCGTCGAGCGGTTCAATGCCGGAGCGCTTCCCGCGCCCATCACGCTCATCAACCAACAGACCATCAGCCCAAGCCTCGGATCGGATTCTTTGCGAAAAGTGATACTCGCGGGGCTTATCGGGACGCTCCTCGTCATGATATTTATGGTCATGTACTATGGTTTCCTCGGATTCGTCGCGGCATTGGCGCTCATTATCTACATCGCCTTGACCCTCGGCGCTTTCAAGCTGATCCCCATCACTTTGAGCCTAGCGGGCTTGGCCGGCTTTATCCTCACGATCGGCATGGCGGTTGACGCGAACGTCCTTATTTTCGAGAGAATTAAAGAAGAAATGAAAAAAGGCCTCTCCAGGGCCGCGGCGACCGAAGAAGGATTCCGCCGCGCCTGGCCTTCAATCCGCGATTCGAACACGTCGACGGGCATTACCGCGTTTATATTGTATTTCTTCACCTCTAGTTTCGTACGCGGCTTCGCGCTCACGCTCTTCCTCGGCGTTTTGATCAGCTTGTTCTCCGCCATTACGACGACCAGGCTCTTCCTGCGCGTATTCTCCGGAAAAGTGGAAAATCAAAATATAAAAATGAAAAATATTTGAGTTTCGCCCCACACCTTTCACTTTTAACCTTTCACTTTTAAATTTTAATTTTATGCTCAATATCGTCGGCAACAAAAAAATATGGTTTACCCTTTCCGCTATTTTGGTCGGCGCTGCGGTCGTCGCTATGATCGGTTTTCGGTTTCGCGAAGGAGTCGATTTCTCGGGGGGGACGCTTTGGCAGTTCAAAACGAGCGGCAATCCGCCCGCGGTCTCCGATATCCAGTCCGTATTTCAGAATGATCTGAAGCTTGCCGATGCCCGCGTGAATTTCGATCAGACGAACCAGACATTCCTCGTCCGCCTCGGAGAAGTGGGTGAGGCCGACCACCAAAAGTTTCTCGCCATATTAAAGGATAAGCTCCCGACGCTCCAGGAGTTGGGCTTCCAATCCATCGGGCCTTCGGTAGGGCAGGAGCTTCGCCGCAATGCGCTCATCGCGATGGCGCTCGTGCTCGTCGGCATTTCTTTCTACATCGCGTTCGCATTCCGCAAAGCCTCGCGGCCAATCAGTTCGTGGAAGTACGGCTGGGTAACGCTTGCCACTTTATTCCATGACGTTGCGATCCCTGCGGGGCTTCTCGCGGCACTCGGGCATTTTGCTCATGTTGAGATAGATAGTAATTTCATAGTGGCGCTGCTCGTTGTTATGGGCTTCTCCGTGCACGATACAATTGTCGTCTTCGACCGCATCCGCGAAAACCTTTTGCTTTCGCGCGGCAAGGAAAAATTCGAAACCATCATCAATAACAGCGTGAACCAAACGCTTGCCCGGTCCATTAATACTTCGCTCACGCTTATCCTCGTGCTTTTGGCGCTCTACTTCACGGGGCCGATCAATCTGCATTACTTCGTGCTCACCCTTCTCGTCGGCGTGACGACCGGCATCTACTCGTCCATCTTTATCGCAAGTCCGGGGCTTTTACTGCTCACGAAACAGGAAGGCGCGAAGTATTCGAAATAAATCGTCAATTGCAATATGGCGGCCTTCCTCACTAGGTTTGCTGACGTTCATTTGGATGAGCTAGAATAATGCTATGTCTAAGTCTTCATTCGAGCGAGTCGTTGGTGATATCTCTAGCGAGGAAAAAGAAAATATAAAAAAGGAATTCAACGATCAATTTGATGATCAGGCCTTCGAATCCCTTGTTGGAAAGGAAAGAGAGAAAACTCCGGAAGAGCTGCGAATTATTGGGCTCGCCAATGAAATCACAAACAAGCTTCGAAAAGAATATGGCTTGGATGACTTCGATGTTCCCGCGCAGAACATCCACATCATAAAAGAAAATGAATGGCCGAAACACAGAAAAGAATCTGCAATATATATGTCCGTGCTGCAGGGAGTGGTTTCAAGGGAACATGAAGCCAGCCTTGTTTCATTCGCACACATAGTACACGAAATGGTGCATTTCAAATCCTATAACGCGGCGCAGGTAACGGAATCAGAGGAGCCCGAATTAATGGAATACCGAGGCGGGTTGCGGGTGAATACGCGCGATGGCAAGACGGGCTATTTCAGAAATCTCAATGAAGCGGTTACCGAAGAAATCACGATAGAGCTGATGCTCAGGGTTCTTCACGATCCTCTTTTTGAAAAGGAAATCAAGCAAACAGAGGATTTGGGGAGTCGCTATCCCGATGCCGTGACGGCAGACGGGGAGCCATTATTTGATGATGATACGTACTATGCTCGTTTAGTGGATGAGACTACGCTGAAGGATAAAGTCGGGCGTCTCCTTGGAAAAGAGAGATCGCGAAACATATCAGCCTTGAAATTTTCTTACCCGCGGCAGCGAAAGATTTTGAACGAACTCATCGCCAAGCTTTTCGAGCGCAATGCGCAAAAGTTCGGCAGCGCAGATGAAGTTTGCGCTGTGTTCACGAAAGGCATGATGACGGGGAACCTTCTCTCTATCGGCAGACTGGTTGATGGCACGTTTGGAAGAGGAACGCTGCGAAAGATTGGCGAGCTGGATGAAGATATCAAAACTCAAGAGGAATTTGTGAAATCACTATAGTCGATCCGTATTTTTCACAAGCGTAGGTTTTGCTTTCGGATGGTTTTTCCCCGCATTTCCACAAGCGTAGGATTTCATTTAGAAAGGAGCTATCGGAGGAGCGAATAGCTCGTTCTTTTGCGTAGCAAAAGTATTCGCTCCGAGATGCAAGGCCGCTGCGCCGCTAGAGCGCAGCGAGCCTGGTCCTCTCCAAATGAAATCTGGAGCCCTTGACTTAAAAAACGCCACATGTTATCATACCCCCTGTGCTCACAAAGTGCTGAAATCGTCAAGGAAGACGGGGCTTGCGAACACTTGACTTTAAAAGCCAGCCATACTACAATACGTGCATTATTAACTTAATCTAATTTTCATGTTGTCGACATCAAAACTATTCACCCCGCTCCTGGGGGGCCTGACTGCCAGGCAAAAAGAGGTGATAATCGGTCGTTTTGGGCTTGATAAATCAGGGCAACCGGAGACTTTGGCCGCTATCGGCGATCGCCTTCAAGTTACCCGCGAACGGGTAAGGCAGATCGAGCACAGCGCGCTTATGATCTTGCGCGATGAAGTGAAAAAGAGCGCCCAGTGTCTTCAGATTTTGAATAATTGCAAAAAGCTTTTGAAGAGTGCCGGGGGAGTGATGAAACAGGATCTTCTTTTGAACGAGATCTCGGGAACCATCGAAGGTTTCAACGAGAACTATCTCGCGCTGCTCATCGAAGCTTCCGAAGAGCTCTATTTTTATCCGGAGGACGAAGAATACCACTCGTTCTATTACCTTTCGAAGAATGACTTCCGTACGGCCGCAAGTTTTATCGATGGATGGACCGCGTTCCTCAAAGAGCAAAAGACGAAAGTGCTTGATGGCCAGTATAAGGCGTATTTCAAGGAATATGCAAAGCGAAAGCATGTCGAACAAAGCAAAGCCGATCATTTCCTCGCCATTTCGAAAAAAATCCATACGAACGCATATGGCGATATCGGTCTGCATGTCTGGCCTGAGATCCGGCCGATGACCACGCGGGATCGCGCCTATCTTGTGCTCAAGAAAAAGGCGGAGCCGTTGCACTTTGTGGCGATCGCCGATGCGATCAATGCGGCGAAATTGAGCGCGCAGGAAGCATTGGCACCCACGGTGCATAACGAACTTATCAAAGATGAACGTTTTGTTCTCGTGGGACGCGGCATTTACGCGCTTAAGGAGCACGGTTATGAACCGGGCATCGCCCGCGAGGTGATCCAGAAGGTTTTGAAGTCGAGCGGTCCTCTCAAGGCACCGGAAGTGGTAAGTGAAGTTCAGAAACAGCGTCTGTTCAAAGAAAACACGATCATCATCAATTTGCAGAATAAGCATTACTTCGAACGGCTTGCTGATGGCAAGTACCGCGTGCGCGAATCGTAGAAATCAGCCTTTACGTTTTCTTCTAGTTTTGAGGTCTTTAGAGGTCTTAAATAGCGCGGCTCGTTTAAAAATCATAAACCCCAGTAGTCCTGCCTGCCGGCAGAAAGGGAAACTTCGAATGCCATTCATATCATTTTTAGATCGTTCACAAGTATAAAAAACCGATATAATCCCTAGCGTGCAGAGAACCAGATTAAATTGTTCGAAGTTCTCCTACGGGGTATAATTGTAGCAATGGGTAATTTCTTCTTCCCAATGGGAGTACCGCCGGTTTTGGTCGGCATTCTCTCGGCAATAGGCGACGTATGGGGCAAGGTCTGGTGGATCGCGCTCCCTTTGATCTCCTTCTTTATTTTCTGGGATTTTTGGCTGCTTTATCTCCATTTCCGCTTCGTTACTTCCATCAAATGGAAGCTTCTTGAAATCAAGGTGCCAAAAAATGTCTTGAAGACGCCGAAATCGATGGAGCAGATCTTTGCCGCGGCGCATGCGCCTTATTCGTACGGCCTGCGATTTACCGAAAAATACTGGGAGGGGCTCGAGGAATATTGGATGCAATTCGAGATAGTTGGCCGCGCCGGAGAAACGCATTTCTATTTGCGCGTGCCGCAACAGTACCGCAATCTCATGGAATCGGCTATCTACGCCCAATATCCGGACGCGGAGATCTCCGAGGTAGAGGATTACGTGAAGCAAATGCCTCACGTGTTGCCGAACAAGGCATTCACGCTCTATGGCAGTGAAATGATACTCAGAAACCCGGATTATTATCCGATTCGCACCTATCCGATGTTCGAGGAAGCGGTTGATGAGCGGCGCGTCGATCCCATGGCCTCTATTATCGAGGTCAGCTCGCGCCTCAAGGAAGACGAGCAGATCTGGATCCAGATCATGATTCGGCCGACGGGGGATGATTGGAGAAAAGCGGGAGAAGCATTCGTGAACAAACTACTCGGCGTGGAAGAAAAAAAAGAAAAATCGTCCGGATTTCCAGGCCTCGGGTTCGGCTTAAGCGATCTCTTGCGTGCGCCGTTTGAGCACCCCAACACCGAGGTCAATAAGAAAAAAGACGACAAACTTAATTTCAAGTTGTTGATGCTCACGCCCGGACAGAAAGATCTCGTCGAAGGCATCAATCAAAAGATCGCCAAACTCGGCTTTGAGACCACGATCCGTTTCCTCTTTATCGACAAACGGGAGACGTTCAAAAAGGATAACGTCGCTGCCGTAACCGGCTTTTTCCGCCAATTCAATACTCAGAATTTGAATTTGATCAGACCCGACAAAGAAACGATGACCGCTGCGGTGCACGGGCTTTTTGTAAAGATGCGCCTCAATTGGCGCAGACGATTGGCTTTCGAACATTATCGTGACCAGGCGTTCAACCACCACAAAGCGATTTTTAATATCGAAGAACTCGCGACCATCTTCCATTTCCCGATCATCGGTGTCGAAGGAGGCAAACTCGAAAAAGTCGAGTCGAGGAAAGGCGGCCCGCCGGCGCATTTGCCGTTGGCAGAATAAGGTTCGGATTCCGTCCGTATCAGTCATAGCTCACTTACATAATTTACAATGGACATCAACAGAAATAAGCAAGACGATAATACGCCGATTGGCATCTGTAATTTCAGGAACCAAAAGATCAAATTCGGCATTAAGACCGATGATCGCAGGCGGCATGTCTACATCGTAGGCAAGACCGGCGTCGGCAAATCGACGCTCCTCGAAAACATGATTATCGCCGATATGCGTTCCGGCCGCGGCGTGGCGGTCGTCGATCCCCACGGCGAACTTGCGGAGCGCATGGTGGAGTTCGTCCCCGAAGAGCGCCTAGAAGACGTCGTGTATTTCAACCCCGCCGATATGGAATTCCCGTTTGCCTTCAATCCGATGGAGCAGGTAAGCGCCGAATTCCGGCACCTCGTGGCCTCCGGGCTTATGGGCGTCTTCAAGAAAATCTTCGTCGATGTCTGGTCGGCGAGAATGGCGTATATTTTGAACAACACGCTTTTGGCGCTTCTTGAAAATCCCGGTTCGACACTCTTGGGGATTATGCGTATGTACGCGGATCCTGTCTATCGCAAAAAGATCGTCGAGAATCTCAAGGACCCGGTGGTGAAAGCCTTCTGGACCGGCGAATACGCAAAATACACGCAGCGCTTGGAATCTGAAGCGGTCGCTGCCATTCAGAACAAGATCGGGCAATTCGTTTCGAATCCTTTGATCAGGAATATTTTGGGGCAGGCGCATTCGACGCTTAATATGCGCGAGATTATGGACTCGGGAAAAATTTTCATCGTGAACCTCTCAAAAGGCAGGATTGGCGAAGACAATTCCGCGCTTTTGGGTGCCATGATTATTACGCGGTTGCAGCTTGCTGCTATGTCGCGCGTCGACATTACGGAAGAAGCGAAGCGTCGCGACTTCTTCCTTTATGTGGACGAGTTCCAAAATTTCGCCACCGATTCGTTCGCAAATATTTTGTCCGAAGCCCGAAAATATCGCCTAAGTTTGGTGATTGCGCATCAATACATCGGCCAGCTTATACACGATAACAACACCAAGGTCCGCGATGCCGTGTTCGGGAACGTCGGGACGATCATTACATTCCGCGTAGGCGCTGCAGATGCGGAAGATCTTGAGAAAGAATTTATGCCGGAATTTTTGCAAACCGATCTCGTAAATCTCGCGAAACACAATGTCTACATCAAACTCATGATTGATGGCGTTGCCTCGCGGCCATTCTCGGCGGAAACGCTCGCGCCGCAGAAGCCGCCGCTCGTTTCGAACCAGGATGTGATCATCCAAAATTCGCGCAATAAATACGGCACGCCGCGCAAGTCGGTTGAAGAAAGGATCGCGAGCGAATGGGAGCCGTCAGCCGAAGCCGCGGCAGGCGAGAGGCCAGATCGGAGAGGAGGAGACCGTGCTCCGCGGATGTCCTCGGGCGCTCCTCGAGAATACCGGCCGCGCCAATTCGATGGTCC
>JBGPNL010000031.1:0-9166 GCA_041487555.1 Minisyncoccia bacterium
CGGAAAGAGCTCGGCAATGATGGGCACGAGGAAACTGCTCCGAGGCCACTACAATCCGACTAACCGCTCTAGAAAATATCCAAATCTTCAGATGACCAGATTGCCTAACGGCAAGCGGGCTTTGGTTTGCACGAGTTGCATGAAAACCATGGCCAGAAAAGGAAAAGGCGCAGCCGTTGAATCAAAGAAATAATCCTGATTTGTTGTAGGGCTAGCTTTTATTGAGCTTTCGATAAATAATAAAGCAGGGCGATAAGGCCCTGTTTATTGTTTTGAGAAGTTCCTTGATCGGGCTGTAGTATACCGGCAGTACGTGCGCATGGGGTGCGTAAAGACCGGGTTCAATTCCCGGCAGCCCGACAACTACGATTTTCTTTTCCGAGGGACGGGTCGCTCCATGCTTGGAGCGCCCTTACGCTCGCCGCCTCCACGGCTCCGCGAAACCCTCGGGAAAAGAAACTCTCCGTTCTAGGCGAGGTAAGTTAAATCAAATCCGCTTTTAAGCGGATTTGATTTAGTCTAACTATGGCGGGAATCGAACAGCGACGACAAGAATAAGTATGCTATAGTAAACCCCATGAACAGCTGGGTCGTTCCAATGGCCTTCCTCTTGCTTTTCGAAGCGGCGGCGGATATTTTTTCAAAGCAGTATGCGCTCACGGGCAGCCGCGTAATGTGGTTTTCCGCGATCGGCGGCTTCATCATCGCCAATGCGTTTTGGCTTTCGGCGATGCGGCACGGTTCTGGGCTCGCGCGGGGTGGAATTGTATTTTCGATCTGCTCCGCAATTTTGGCCGTACTGCTGGGACTGATTCTTTACCGGGAAAATACGAATAAATTGCAGCTCACGGGAATGATTTTGGGCGTGGTTTCGATTATAATTATCTTCTCCGCCGAAACATAAACCCATGGACGACCTCACAAAAAAACACTGTGTCCCCTGCGAGGGTGGGACGCTGCCGATCACAAAAGAATACGCGGCGGAATACCTCGAGCGAGTGCCGGGCTGGAGCTCGCCGGATAATCTTAAAATCGTTAAAGAATTTAAATTTAAAGATTTCAAAGAAGCGATGGCTTTTATCAATAAGGTGGCGGAAATCGCGGAAGCCGAGGGCCACCACCCGGATATATATATTTTCTATAACAAGGTCCGGCTCGAGCTCTCAACGCACGCGATCCACGGGCTCTCGGAAAACGATTTCATTCTCGCGGCGAAGATCGACGCGATTTAAATCTTTGGCATGCGGCGCATGAGAGTTATATGGCGCTGCTTTGCCAAAGAGCACCAGTATATGCGAGGGAGGGGAAACTACCTACATTAAACGGCGGTCAATCGCCCGAACTGCCGGAAACCGCAGAAAAAATGTGACACGCCATGCCAGCATATCCAGTGCTGGCTTTTTATTACAAAAACGGCGAGCATTCGCTCGTCATCTTTGGTGGTCCCTCCAGAGATTCATCCGGCCAAAGCCAGGTGGGTGGGCTCAATTCCGATCCACGGACCGGAATGATTCGCCCTCCCTTAATGAATTGTTTGATCCGAAATCTAAGAAGGGATTACCTTAAGTATACCACCCGCGACCGTGATCGTTCTGGGGATAGCCCTAAAAACCTATACAAACGCTGCTTTATAATGTACAGTAAACCCCTATGAACATCAGAACCAGGCACCACTTGTTCAATGCCCTCCTAGTTTCTTTTTTTGTGATCGGGGCAATTCTCTTGCTCTACGTGAACGGATGGCGGTTCGATTTTAAGACATTCCGTCCTATGAAAGTGGGGGCAATTTTCGTGCGCAGTTTTCCTCCAGGCGCCCAGATCTCCCTCGACAAGAAGACCGTAAAAAACGACTCCGGATTTTTTCAGAGCGGAACGCTCATAAACGGCCTTTTCCCAAAAACATATGCACTCGACCTTTCGGCGAATGGATACGAACCATGGCATGAGAACATAACGGTATCCCCAGCGCTTGTCGCAGAAGCGAAATATGCGGTGCTTATTCCCAAAAATGCCGAGGCGGTTACGACAAGCACGACAGAACATTTTTGGATTCTCGGCAGCGATCTTGTAGTGGAAAAAAGCAACGGCGCGCTCATGGACAACGGAGAAAAGCTTGGTGTAACGGGCGAGGTAATGGGCTGGACAAGCAATTTTGAAAATATATTAACCTATGATCAAAAAACCGGCGTGTATGCGTGGAACAGCCGACCGGATAATTCCCATATCAACGTAACGTCGTTGCTCAAAAAGGTCGGTTTTAATCTAAAAAGGGATTTTAAAATAACCGTCGACCCGGAGAACAATAAAAAAATGATGGTTGTTCAATCAGACGCGCTCTACACATTCGATACCGGCTCCGGCAAACTTACCGCCGTTCGGAAAGCGAAGGGTATGATGCTCGATAACGCGATCGCATCCACCTTTCTTTTCGCGTGGACGGAATTCAATCCGAGCGCGAATACTTCAACACTCGTCGTATATGATAAATTTCTCGGGAAAGCGCAATCCGACAGTCCGACGCTTAAAGGGAAAATCGCAAAAATCCAATGGGTTTCAAATAATCGCATCGGCATTCTCCAGAATGACGGCGCATTTTCTCTCTACGACTTGCAAAAAGATGAGACGACGAAAATAGCGGACGATGTAAAAGATTTCGTCTTTACGGAAAACGGCGGGGCTGTTGCCGCGCTCGAACACAGCGCGCTTGAAGTGTTCGTCTTTAACCAGGATAAAGACTATTATCGTTTCCGCCTTCCGGGAATGGATTCGATACAAAGCATATCGTGGTACGGGGATGGAAGTCATCTCTTCGTGTCTTACCCCGAAAACGTCCGCTTTCTCGATCTCAAGGATTCGGCGCTCAAAAATTTAGCGGTTGTCCGCGAGACATCTCTCGCTCGATATAACCAAAAGGACAACACATTCTATTTTACGAGCGCGGAAGGGCTCAAAAGGCTTGTTTTCTCTAAATAAAAAGACGGGGGTTACAATATGGCCGCCACGACGAACGCGAATAAGCCCACTGAAACAAGTATGCCGAGCGCAAAAAATGCGTTGATATTCACGATCTCCCGATGCGAATATTTTTTGAATCCTCCGAATTCACTGAATATGGCGTTCGCAAAGAAGAAAACAAGCGCGAGAAGCAGGATAAAGGTAACGGCATAAAATGAGTTGCTGACCGCAGCGCCCTCAATCCCCAAAGCCCTCTTTTCAGCGCCGATAAGATACCCGCCGATACGATAATTGACCGGCGCAGCCACAAATAAAGGCAGTCCCGAGGCAAGACCGAACAAGAAACTATAAAAGTAAGCTTTTTTTATGATTTTCATTTCCCGAAAAACGTTTTGTGAAGCTCGCCCCGGAATATTTCATCGAAGCGGGCCGGCAAAAGGAGCGCAGCCAGGCTTTTATCGCGGAAACGGGACTCCTGCGAGAGCTTGAGAAACTCATCGAAGGAAACGTGGTGTGCCGTTATCCGCTCCCCCGCATCGACATGCGGCGGCTGTTTATATACACAGTCGCGCGCGATGAATGTATGAACGTCCCAGATGATCTTGCGATAGGGACACACCTTCTGCCACAGCATCCAATTATCCGAGATATATCCCGCCTCTTCGAGCAATTCCCGCTTTGCGGAAACCAGAGGTACTTCGCCTCCATCGCACCGTCCGCCCGGAAGCGAAAGAAATGCCTTAGGACGATCCGGCTGCTCTTCGGTTTGCAAAATTATTTTTTCGCCGATGGTCGCTATGATCTGCACGGTATCCGTGCGTTTCAACCGCTCAAAGATATGCGTTGAGCCGTCATACATCTTCTGCTCCCACTGCCACACTTCGAATAATTCCCCCTTGAAGACCATCTTCGCGTTCTCGGGTAATTCATTTTGCATGATTACATAATAACATGAAAAGCCCCGAAGAATCGGGGCTTAATATTTGTTGGCGTTACTCAGACAATCATGCATGGCACGGCCTCTTTCAAGCCGATTATTTCTTGGATAGTCGTTCCGTTTTCTTCAATTTCGGCAATTCGTCCTTCGTGAGGTCTGCAAGGAATTTATTGAGGTCGGCGGTAGCCACGCACACCACGGAATCCGCTCCTCCGTAATAGACGAAAAGGGTGTCGTCCACAACCACGGCGCCGCAGGAATAGACAACACCGGCCTTAAATCCCTCATTTTCATATGGCGCATCCGGTTCGAGAATCGCCTCCTTCGAGCGATGGAGTATTTTGGTCGGATCCGCGAGGTCAAGAAGCATCGCGCCGAGCTTGTACTTACCGGGATCGCGGTGATCGGTTGCGTGGTAGAGCAAAAGCCAGCCGTCTTTTGTCTTTATGGGCGGAGGTCCCGCCCCGCGCACTGAACTATCCCAGCGGGATGCGTCGAATGAAGATGCGCGGCTGCTTTTTATGAATGCGGCATTGCCATCAAAATCCGCGAGCGAATCCACATAGTCGATGAGAACATTCGGCGAGATACCGTGAAGAATCGCGTACTTGCCATTTATTTTTTCCGGGAACAATACCCAGTTTTTATGTATTTCGCCCGGCGGGGAAATGAAAACGGGCTTTTTCCATTTCCAATTCTTTCGCTTGAAATCATCGAATGATATCGAAGTGAGCGCCATGCGGAGCGCGGCCCAGCCATCGAACGCGGTGTAGATCAAATAGACCCGGCTATCCAAAAGCGTGAGGCGCGGGTCTTCGCTCCCGCCATTCCATCCGCCGCCGGATAAATAGGAAATCTGCGGAGTCGGTATGCGGTTCGGTTTGTCTTTTTTGAAAACATACGCGGGCTCGGAAAGCCGTTCTTCGATCGTGATGCCATTCTTCGTCGAAGCATAGCCCAAGACCGAAACGTCGCTGTCCCCCACTGCCCGATAGAGCAGATGCACGGTCTCGCCGTCATGAAATGCACCTGGATTGAACGTGAATTTAGATTCCCACGCATTCGTTTCATCGGGCGCAAGAATCGGGTTGCCCTCAAATTTTTCGAGCCGGAACGGTTCTTTTGCCGGAACTTGTTTCTTTGTAGTCTTTACGCTCTTTGTTTTTTTAAGAGAAAGCGCGGAGGGCGTGGTATCGGCAAGCGCCTCGCGGATGTTTTCTGCTGTCCAGCCGATACCCAAAAGCTCCTCTCGAATCTCACGTGCGGTCATGCCTGCGGCACGGGCTTTCTTCACATAATCAAAAAGCTGTTGGCCTGGGTCCATATCCCCCCATTCTACCACACTTACCATAAACGACTTATATAGTGTCGGCTGGATACGTTTTAGAAAAGACGTGGGAATAGAAAACGGAACGGGTTGGTTCCTGTATCATGAGGGGCTGATTTACCCGATGAAAAACGTTGGAAAATCGAGGACTGGAGGCCTCTGCGAGGTATCGCATCTGGCCCGATTTTGGCAGTCCATGTGTCCGCCGAGAGAGGCCGCCCCGCTACGTTCCGCGGCGTCTACCGCCGGATCCCCTTGTGGATAACTCATCGCTTTGCAGCCGGCGATATTCTTGTTGCAAGATTATGCAACTGGTTTGCCAAAGCTTATCGCATGACAAGCGCGATGGCCATTGTGGTATAAAAAAGCGGCACGCTCAGAGTCGTGCCGCATCGTCCTCCGCCATTGCCAATTGGCAAATGGCAGCGTTGCCTCCATGGGAATGAATTGGAAATAGATAATTCCCTTTTACCCGACCCCAGGAACCTCCGAGAAATTCAACCCGGGGATCATCGAAATTTATTTCGACCTCCTCTCCGATATCCGGAAAGCGGTCGAGGGAAACCAGTAGCGAGCAGGCCGGGTCGCCGTAGTCGTAAACGTCGATACGGACGTTTTCGCCGCTCATAGGATTACTGTGTCCTCGGACGGTATTTCTTCCGAGATTTCCTTGATGATCATATTAGGATCGACGGTAACAACGATCGGCCGCCCTATCCGCAAACGATCCCTCTTTGGATCCCAAGGAAATTTAGAATAGAAGAGGTTATCCAGTTCGACACCCCAACGTATCTCGGGAGTTTTCCGCTCTTCTTCGCTTGCCGGTTTGTCGATATCGACAACGCAAACCCGATGGCGCGAAGGCTGGTGCGGTTTTTGCCGTTTCCAACTTTTTAGGACGCGCCCGACGAGAACGCTCTCCACCCTCTCCTTTGAATTCGTGGCGGCAATGAACGACATCTTTTCCCGCGATACGCCGAATTTTTTGAACCATCCAATCGGCGCAGCGGCATAACAGCAATCATTCACGAACAGAATCGGCTCGGGATAATTTTTGAGCAGATCGCCCACGAGCGCTTGATAGGAAATAGTCCTACAGAAACTCACGCCCCAGCCATCTTCCGCTCCATGTCCGCAGTAAAGCAAAAGTAGCGGCCCGCTTACCTTGCTCGGATCAAGGGCTTTGCGCAGGCAGGTCCAAATGTGCTTTACGGTCATGTAGCCGGTTTTAACGACTTGAATATCCGTGATTCCGACCTCTTTCTTGAGATATCTCCTGAATTTCAATGTTTCGTCCAGAAAGAACCTTCCGTCTCCCGCTATAAGAAGCGCTTTCATTAAACCTCCCGTGCGACGAACAAAAACTACCGATAATATAGCACGTATATTTCACGAAATCAAACTCCGCTGTTATTTTCCTGCGGCAAGAGCTTGTGAAAACCCCTACAAGCTCCAGAGAGCGTTCAATGCTTTTCTTGTTTTTGCGCCAACCGATCCCCAGCCGGTCGAAGCGGGGCTTCCCGAGCAAACGATATTCTGATCGCATTGGAATTTTTGCAGCGCCTTTTGCGTAAGCCCGCCGAAGTACCCGGTGGCGTTCGTCGATGCAAGGTAGCCCTGGCGGACAAGGAACAACTGTAAATTTTTTACATCGCCATTTCGCATACCGAAAGATATCGCTCTAGCGAAGACAACTATACCGGCGGCGGGCGGAAGACCGGAAGGAGAAACCACGGCTGCTGGCGAGGGAGAAGCGCCATTCGCAGGAGGAGGAGCGGCTACGGGCGGAGCGGTAAGCGACAATGTCTTTGCCGCCTTGTAAATCGGGCCGGATACGTTCCCTGCCGCATCATACGCCATTACATAGAACTGATACGTGGTACTCGTGGCTAATCCTGAAACCATATACGTTGTCGAGGCAGTATTTCCAATTTGAGTCCCATCCTGATAGATATAATATCCGGTAACCGCAATGTTATCGGAAGAAGGCTGCCAGGCAAGATTCACCTGCGAAGACGAAAACGGTATGGCGGTAATATTCGTCGGTATCGAAGGCGCATAGTCGTCGTGGGCGAGCGTCGTCCCCTTCGCCGCTGCGCTTTGAGCCGAAACATTTCCCGTACTGTCATACGCGGCAACGGAATATTCATGCGTGGTCTGCGGAGAAAGAGTATTGTCCGCATACGATGTCGATGCATTGGTCCCGATCTGGACGCCATCGCGGTACACGTTATAACCCCCGACCTGAATATTATCCGTCGAAGGTTTCCAAGTAAGATCGATCTCGGTTTGGGAAACAGTAACCGCAGAAAGACCCGCGGGAACTGAAGGCGGGGTGATGTCGTAGATGGTCGTTACCGTGACGAGCGGCGGCACGGCGGAGGTATTCCCCGCGGCGTCGTAGGCGACGACGAAATATGAATACTGGGTGTTGGATGAAAGGCCGATATCCGTATACGTCGTTCCGGTGATCGCGCTTGGGGTGCTGACGCGTAATCCATTCCGATAGATGTAATAACCGATAACTGCGATGTTGTCCGTAGAAGCGCCCCACGAGAGCAGCGTGGATGAAGAAGTCGGGGTGGCCGAAAGATTCGTCGGAGCTGAAGGAACGGTTCGGTCAATTATGTACGTGATGAGGGGCGTTGGGCTGGTCTGAGGAGATGCAATTCCCTGTGCGTTATGAGCGGCGACTGTATAGAAATACACTCCGGGAGGAGGCACGTCCGCATAATAGGTGACGGCCGTATCCGCGATCAAGCCGCCGGTCCGGTAGAGATAATATCCCGAAAGGTTTGTGGTAGTGGCAGGAGGGCCCCACGTTACATAAATTTGCTGTGATTGGTTGATCGAAGCATTGAGCCCCGTCGGCACATTGTCCGGAACATACTGTGCTTGTGCTATAGCCATTAACGCGGGCAACACAAGGGAAACGCCGATTAACCGATTAAGCTTTTTTGTCATTTTTTGATTGTAGCACAAGGCCTCGTTGTGCGCGACCGATAAAAAAGCCCCGAGCAAATTGCGGGGGCCAATGGTGTTTGAAGCACGATACGCGGTTATTCGGCATGGAAAACGTCGAGGGCTTTGCTGATGTATTCTTTCGCCACCGCAAGATCAAGTAAATCATTCTTATCGCGCAGGCGTCCTTCGGCATCAATGCTTAATTCCGGAAATTCGCCCAGAAGCGGTTGACCAAAAACTAATAGTGATGTAAAATCCCTCACAGTAGCGCAAACGCCAGACGGGGAAAAAGCCATGACGGAACCGGAAGCAAAGGCATTGTATGCGCGATTAGGCCAGGCAGTCGCTCACGCGATTCAGGAAGACCCGGCCATCGCCGAACTACGGGAGAAAATCGAGGCAGGAGGCTGCAGAATCGAGATGGCCCTACAGATAGGCATCCATCTGATCGAGAAAAAGGCTGAGGAGCCCGAGGTTCCCCCGCAAAGCGACGAGAAGTTCATGAAGGATTTAAAAATCCGTTTCGATGATTGATCCTTCAAGCGTAACGGCTCGGGAAGCACAAAATATCCCGGGCCGTTTTTGTTTTTTGGCATAACCAAAAGCCCTGATTTCTTGGGGGCTTTTTTTATAATCTTGTTTGCGACGCTACTCTACCGCTTCGCCACGAAACGAAGGATGAGCTCGATGATACCGACTAATACTAAGAAAATAACCATGCTTAACATTGCATCCCGCCCTGCAGTAAACAAAATTAGTGAAAGGACAAAAGCTATAATGCCAAGGCAAATTCTTACATATCATGCATATGCCTTTTTATGCTTCCCGAAATACCGCTCGACTTCTTGGTCGCTGGTAAAATAGAATCTCATATAATTTGATTATAACAAAAGATGGTCGTCCTACACGTGGCGACCATTTTTAACTCACTGCTTTTTCGTATTTCGTCTGCGGCGCTCGTTTAACGCTTCGCCCACTGGGGA
>JBGPNL010000032.1:0-8974 GCA_041487555.1 Minisyncoccia bacterium
CATCTTTATTTAAAAAATCCCTACTTTTTAGAGAAGCGAGGCATCTTTTCCTGTCCATTAGGCCTTTTGGCTATGGACAGGAAAAGTATGACGAGTTTTCGTCACTCGTAGCGTAAGGCCTCCGTTGGGCTCAATTTCGAAGCACGGTAAGCGGGGTAGAGGCCGAAGATGATGCCGATGACGGTTGAAACGCCGACCGCGAGCAAGATCGCGGAAATGGGGAGCGAAAACGGCCAGACGATGCCGCCGAAATAGTTCACACCGAAATAAATGAGTACGGTAAAGACGCTGCCGATCGCGATGCCGACAAGCCCACCGAAAAAAGTGAGGATAACCGCTTCCCAGAGGAATTGTTCCAGGATGTCGCGGCCTGTCGCTCCTACGGCTTTACGCAGCCCCACCTCACGCGTGCGTTCGACGACAGAAACATACATGATGTTCATAATGCCGATGCCGCCCACGATGAGCGAGATGGAGGCGATGGCGGTCAAGAATATTTGCAGCACCGAAGTAATGTTGCCAAGAATCGAGAGCGCGTCTTCTTGTGTCCGCACGGTGAAGTCGTCTTTGTTGGGATTCGTGATGCCATGGTCGCGGCGGAGGATATCGATGACCCGCGATTCAGCAAAGTTGATGTTATAAGCATCGTTCGCCTCGATGGAAAGTATGGCGAAATAGTCGATTCCCAGAAGCTGCTTTTGCGCGACCGTTATCGGGATGATCAAGAGATTATCCTGATCGACACCGAGCGGCCCCACCCCTTTCTTTTCCAAGACGCCGGTGATGGTGAAAGAAATGTTATCGAGGCGGACGATTTTTCCCAGGGCATCCTGCTGGCCGAAGAGCGTGTCCGCGAGCGCGGAACCGATAATCGCCACATGGTTGAACGAATCAATGTCGGATTGAGTGAACAAATATCCTCTCGTAACGTTGAAATTCCGCACCGAAAAGAAATCGGCGGTGATGCCTTCGTATGTCACGTTTTCATCATTGTTGCCGTAAACCGCCTTGCCCTGGCCGTGTACCTCCGCCGCCACTTTTGCGATCGAGGGTTCGCGCTGGAGGACGTTGAGATCCCGCTGCACAAGCGTCTTGATGATGATGCCTTGCGCCGAAGCGGGGGATGAGAAGCGGCCGCTTTGCGTGCCGCCCGGAACTACGAAAATGAGGTTCGAGCCGATGCTTTTCACCTGGTTCAAAATAAATGCCTGCGCAGAAGCCCCTATGGACATCAAAAGGATGACCGAACCGATGCCGATCACGATGCCGAGCATGGTAAGGAATGAGCGGAGTTTCGCGTGTTTCAGGCCGCGAGTGGCTGTCTGGATGGAATCTTTGAGTTTCATGGTTTTAACGCGATTCGAATCTACGAATGCATCCGAATGCCGCGAATAAAACTTTATCGTCATCTAATTCGTGGTATTCGAATGTAATTGGTAGCATTCGCATCGCAGTTTATTTGAAGAATTGTTTTCCGTGCCGATGTTTTTTTCCGGTTGGTTCATCGGACTCGATCGAACCATCTTTGAGTCTGATTAATCGGTAAGCGAATTCGGCGGTGTAGGTTTCGTGGGTGACGAGAACGATCGTCCGGCCGGTGGCATGGAGATCTTCAAGAATTTCCATGATCTGCGCGCCGGATTTTGAATCAAGGTTGCCCGTCGGCTCGTCGGCAAAGATGACATTCGGGTCGTTCACCAAAGCGCGCGCGATGGCGACGCGCTGTTTCTGCCCGCCCGAAAGCCTGCCGGCCTCGACCATAAGTTTTTCTTCGAGTCCCACCGACGCCACGGCTTTTTCGATGAGTTCTTTTCGCTTTGCGGCCGGAACCTCCGAATAGAGGAGCGGAATCTCGACGTTTTCATACACCGACGAGCGCGAGAGGAGGTTGAATGACTGGAAGACGAATCCGATCTCCTTGTTGCGGATGTGCGCGAGGTCGGCATCCGTAAGATCATTGATGCTTTTACCGTTGAACGTGTACGTGCCGGAGGTCGAGCGGTCGAGAAAGCTCAAGAGGTGGAGCAGGGTGGACTTTCCCGATCCCGAAGGCCCCATGATCGAGATAAACTCACCCTTCTCGATCTCGAGGGATACATCGTGGAGCGCGTTCGTTTCCGAACCGTCATCGTTATAGATTTTTCCTAAGTTTTTAACGGAGATCATTTTTGGAGTAATCGCGAATAATGCGAATAATAATTAAATAACACGAATTTTTGGGTCATCCTGAGTGAAACGAAGGATCCCCATGGAGATTCCCTGCCGGCAGGCAGGCAGGCTCGCAGAGCTCGGAATGACCTTATTTTTCGATGGTTTTTTTGGGTATTGACAAATAATATGGATTTGTTATACTTACGGTCGAGGATGGAACCAGCGAAAGATCTGCCAATCAGGATCTTAGCTGAAACGCCTTACAAATTGCTTGATTGGCGGGCGACTTCGGTCGCATGAGCCCTACCACTGCGTAGGGCTTTCTCTTTTTTATCACTTCGTTTTTAACCCTATATTTACCAATTTATCGCCTTCGTTCACGCCGCTTAAAATCTCCACGTTGCCATTCGGATCGCGCACGCCGAGCGTGACGGGCGTTTGCGTTGTATTTCCGCTTTCATATTTCTGCACGAACGTCCCCGAATCGTTCTGAAGCACCACGACCTCGGGAGCGATCAAAATGCCGGTTTTCTTTTCAGTCTCGATTTCAAGATTCGAAGTAAGGCCGCTCTTGAAGCGCGGATCGGGTTTATCAAAATTAATGGTAACCTTGAAATTTACGACTCCACTCACGACAGTTTCCGCCGGGTCGATTTTTACGACCTTGCCGCTAAATGTTTCATTCGGGAATGCATCAAGAGTAATGTGCACGATATTTCCAACCATGATTTTTCCGATATCCACTTCGGGCACGTTCACATCGATTTCCAGATTGTCTATGGAAACGACGGATATGAGCGTCTGGTTGGGAGTTGCGATCTGTCCGATTTTTGCGTCTTCACGGGTCACGGTGCCGTTGATGGGGGAGCGGATGACCGATTGCGTAAGTTGCGCTTCAATGGCTGCGACGTTCGCCTGTGCCTGCGCGACCACCGCTTCTTGCGCGCGGATGTCTTCGGGGGTGGAGCCCGCGAGTTGGAGCGACAACTGGTCGTTCTGCTGTTTGATCACGATCTTCTGCGAGGCGATATTCTGGGCTGCGGTATTGATATTCGTGATGCCGGTGGTCGTTTCGCTTAGGGCCGTGGTTACCGCGGTTTTATAGGTGGTTATGGTGGCAGAAGTAAGCGCGTTCGCGCTGTTCACCGCATCCATAACGCGGCTCAAGAATTTGAAAACGGTGACGAGATGCGATTGTCCGTTCTGTAGAACCCGGTCGAAGTCGGATTGCGAGTTTGTCGCAGACGCATTGAGGCTCACAAGCTCCGTTTTCCAGGTGTTAAGCTCATTACTCGCCAATGCGCGCTCCGACTGCGCATCGATTTGTATCTGCGAATCGCTCACCGAAAAAGTAAGTTGCGGAGAAGCTGTTTCTGCGCTCGAAAAGAGCGCGCTCAATTGATTTCGCACTGCATCGTTCGCTTTGGCATATGCATCATTTAGCGCGGCGAGCACATCATTATAGTCATTGGCCAGATCCTGCTGGGCTTTCGCGATGGCGGTTTTTGTGATCTGGATGTCTTCCAGCCGGGTGCCGATCTTGAGCGAATCAAGTTTCGCCTGTGCCGCATCCACGCTTGCACGGGCCT
Organism: Minisyncoccia bacterium; assembly: GCA_041487555.1. Lineage (GTDB taxonomy): Bacteria > Patescibacteriota > Minisyncoccia > UBA6257 > 2-01-FULL-56-20 > DATLTV01. The sequence continues at coordinate 3,741 of JBGPNL010000032.1, forward strand.
GTGCCAATTGTGCCTGGAGCTGGCTCGCGTCGAGTTCGGCGAGCTTTTCGTCTTCACTCACTTTATCCCCGACATTCGCATAGACGCGGGCAACTCTGCCGCTTTGCTGAAAAGAAAGAGAAATATCTTGCACTGGCTTCGTATTGCCCGTCACGATGACCTCTTCGGCGATATCGCCGCGGGTTACCGTAATGAGGCTCGGCGCCGGTTTCGGTTTCAAGACGAAGTAGAGGATAGAGCCACCGGCAATGACGGCGATAGCGGTAAATATGATTTTTTTCGTGAAGAATCGTGCCATAGTTATATTTTAATTTATTTTTTTCATTACTTCGAGGGCATATGCATGATTTTCGCCCGGAGCATGATTTCTTCTATCTTTTCTTTTCCGATGACTTCTGCCGCGAGCTTCCGAAGGATGCGGTGAAGCGCGGCCATATCTTTGCTTCCCAACGCTTCGATCCTGCGGAGCAGCGCGTCTTGCGCGCGGATGGCGGGAACTTTTGCGAGTAATTTTTCGCCGCGATGGGTGATATACAGCGGGCTTCTGCGCTGGTCACGTGGATCTTTTTTGCGGGCGATGATGCCCTTTTTTTCGAGCGCATTTATGACGGGCACAAGCGTCGCCGGGGCGAGCATCATCTTTTTACTGAGTTCGTTCACGCCGGAGGAATCTTTTTTGATGTTGCATAAGACGCCAAAACCCAGCGGGTTGACATCAAGCTTTGCAGCGTGAAGCCGCTTCTCGAGGTCGCGGACCGCGGATTTCATGAGGAGCATTCCCAGCACTTTTATTTCCAGGGCTTCGGAATAGAAAGATAATTTTGGCATGTAGTTAGTATACTAATTATATCCCTTCCGCTATTGTACGTCAAAATACGGTGAAAAACCGGTGAGGACGAATGAAAAACTTAACACTTGACGCGATCGCGTCAAGTGTTAAGTTTCTTGAATCGTTTGGTAATTTTGGTAATAATAAAACCCCTCGAATTTCGAGGGGTTTGTTGAGATGCGTGCATCTCAGAGTTTGCCAGCGACCACGCATTGCAAAATAATTTCCATTCCGGAACTTTCCGCGTTTTGGATGATATTACATGCGATGTGGGCCGGGGATCCTTGCCAACAGATATTATCCATCTGCAGATCTGTTTCGCGGGCGATATCGGCGATTCTTTCGACCCATTCGGCTACGGGGCCCTTTTCGGTGAGGGTAAGCATGTCTGCGCGGAGTTTGTTTCTCGTTTCTATCGACAATGCCATTGCAATCCTCCGTTTATCTACTGAGGGGATAATAGCACAAAATTAGATTAAATACAAGCTGTGGAAACTTAATGAATGCCGATGTATAATTAGGAAAATCAGCTAAAGACAAATAATTTTTTACTATGTCCAAATATTACAATCCGCATAAAACTAGAAATCTTTTCGACCCGAATGCCAGGCAGCCGTTTACGGTAAGTCGTTCGGGCATCGATCTCTTCGTGCAGTGTCAGCGGTGCTTCTATATAGATAAACGTCTCGGCACGGCACGGCCGCCCGGATATCCATTTAGCCTGAACAGTGCCGTGGACGCGCTCTTGAAGAAGGAATTCGATACTCACCGCGCCAAAGGTTCGGCCCATCCTTTGATGAAAGAATATGGTGTTGATGCGGTGCCTTTCGCTCACGTGGAACTTGATGCCTGGCGAGATTCCTTGCGGCGCGGCATTCAATATTTCCATGAGCCGACGAACATGACGATTCGCGGCGGCGTTGATGATGTGTGGGTAAGTCCGAAAGGGGAGCTTATTATAGTTGACTACAAAGCAACTTCGAAGAACGGAGAGGTTTCGCTTGATGCCGAATGGCAGGATGGCTATAAGAGGCAAATGGAAATTTACCAATGGCTGTTTCGCAAGAATAAATTTAAAGTTTCGAGCACGGGCTATTTTGTCTATTGCAACGGCGACGCCGATAAAGAAGCGTTTGATGCCAAGCTCGAGTTCGACATTAAACTTATTCCATATACCGGGAATAGTGATTGGGTGGAGGCTACAATCGAAAATCTTCACGCCTGTCTTGTCTCGGGTGCGCTGCCGGAAAAAAGCGCCGATTGCGATTATTGCGCGTATTTTGATGCCCGCACCGTGCGCGAAACGAATAGTGAGGTTGTTCCAGAACCGGCCGTGCCGCGCAAAAAAATATCGAAGAAAAACTTGTTCGAAACATGAAACTGGTATGTCTTAATATTTGGGGCGGAAGAGCATTCGGGCCGCTCATGGATTTTATAAAGCAGCAGTCGCACGACACGGATATTTTTTGTTTTCAGGAAGTGTATCAGTCGAATTCCGGTGTAAAGGAAAGCAGAGAAACGCGGGTTGATATATTGACCGACCTGCGGCTGGCCCTTCCCGATTATCAGATGCTGCTTGCGCCGATCGGGTCGGGGTATGACAACAAAGGCCCCGTTGATTTCGAAGTAACGGAATCCCAGGCGATGTTCGTGCGGAATACCACTATTTCAGGCATTGATTCGACCGGCAGCGTGTTTGTGCGGGGGAATTTGAAGAAACTTTCTAAGGGCGAAACACTCCAGGATATTCCGACGAATTTTCAGTACATGCATTTTTCGGTCGGAGAAAAGCGCTTCGTCATCTGCAATTTTCACGGCATGGCGTACCCCGGCGACAAAAAAGACAATCCGGAGCGCCTCCTCCAATCCCAGATGATAAAGAATTTCTTGATGCGCGAAGACGGCGCGAAAATACTTTGCGGCGATTTTAATCTGTTGCCCGACACACAATCTATAAAGATGTTCGAAGACAACATGATAAACCTTATCGCAAAATATAAGATCGAACGTACGCGCAGCAAACTTACCGAATGGTGGGGGAAAGAAGGCTTCCAGAGCTTTGCCGATTACATGTTCGTCTCACCCGATGTGAATGTGGTAAAGTTCAGCGTTCCGGACGTTAATGTGTCCGATCATCTGCCGATGGCATTGATCTTTTCGTAAGGAGTATGCCATTTTTACCTAGATCAAAGCCGCTTTATTGGACGTATCATGCGCATGACAAAATGCGCCACTATGGGTTATCCGAGGCGCGGGTGAAGCGGGTACTTCATTCGCCAAAGCGTGTCGAAGAGGGCGTGGCACCGAAGACGGTCGCAATGATGCAACCGGTTTCGATCCGCAGAATCGAAACCGCCCCGATGAAAATCGGGGCCCCGTCACGTGGAGGAAACCGCCCCGCCTTCGCTAAGGCTTCGGCGGGCAGGGAAGAAACGTGGACGCAGGAGATCTGGGTCATGGTGCAAGACAAGGGCGGCAAGCGCAAAGTGATCAGCGCCTGGCGATATCCGGGGAAAACGAAGCCGCGCAGCGAGATCGCGCTTAGTTTAATGAAGCAGGCCTATAACGAGTATACGAAGGGTAAGGAATAGTTATTTTGTTAGTTGGGTTAATGTGTTATTCATTGTCCGAAATCATATAATAAGGATGAAAAAATGTTATACTACTTGTAATAGTTGTCCTTATCTTTGTTATCGTCGTTTTCCGGCATCCCAATAACCAAATAACCAATATCTCAATAACTTCTCATCTCATGATCATCACAAGCCCGTCATTTCAGGAGGGGGAAGCTATTCCCGCGAAGTTCACCTGCGATGGCGGAGACATCAACCCCGAGCTTTTTATCCAGAACGTTCCCGACGACGCAAAGAGCCTCGCGCTTATTATGGACGACCCGGACGCGACGCGCGGAGGCACGTTCACGCACTGGCTTGCCTGGAACATCGATCCTCAGACCAGCTATATCAAGCAGGAAAGCGTTCCGCCGGGGAGCGTCGAGGGCCTGAATGATTTCGGGAAAACCGGTTATGGCGGTCCCTGCCCGCCGCCGGGTGTGAAGCCGCACCATTATCACTTTAAATTATACGCCCTGAGTGATATGCTCAATATAAGTTCGGAGAGCGCGAAAAGCGTTTTGGAATCGGAAATCAGTAAATACTTGATCGTGAAAACAGAGCTCATCGCACTTTATGGACGAAAATAAAAATATGCATCAAGAAGCGTTGCCAAATCAGCCCCCCCAAGAACGGCCACACGGCCTGATCAAGGTGCTTCCGCCAATAGAAGGCAGGCAGCGGCAGATTGTTCGTTCGAATGACCAGTTGATCAACGGGGAAAGGTTTGATATCGAAGAGGTGATTGAGGAGGTTCATCCTGAGCGGGGCGAGAGGCACGGGTGGGAATCCAAAGATCGGCACCTGATTATAAAAGAATGGAAAGAGGGCAATATCGATTTTAGGATTATTCGCTACAGCAAGCCGGTAAAAGTAAGTCAGGTCGGCCACAAAGAGGAAGAATCACTCCACCATTTTGATGCTACACAAAAACGGGAAGGTGGTGATGATTGGGTTACGGTAGGAGAAGATATAGATTTAGAAAAAGGGACGGGCCCAAACTGGATACAATGAACGGAAACGTACGCGCGGCAATGATTATTTTGAGGTGGGGGCTGGCCTTTTGCTTTTTTTACGCCGCAGTCGCGAGTTTGCGCCATCCGCAGGATTGGGTGGGATTTTTTCCGATGTTCGTGCGGAACATGGTCCCGGATAAATTATTGCTTACGGGTTTTTCGATATTCGAGATTGTGCTCGCCGGATGGCTTTTTTGGGGTAAAAAATTGTTGTGGGCGGCAGTACTTGCGGCCCTGAGTCTTGCCGGAGTAACTCTCGCGAATCTCGATTCTTTTGATATCGTGTTCCGCGATGTCGGCTTGTTCTTCGCCGCACTTGCGCTTATTGAATTGGCGAGGGATGGCGGACATAAAGAAACTGACTAACGACTATCGACTTACGACGATGAAAAAGAAAACAAAAAAGAGGGTGCGTCGTGGCAAACGGTATTTTCACGGAGACGATCTCACGAAGATCGCGCTTGATAGGAAATTCCGATCGAAATCAGAGCCGTGGGAGAAGAAAAAGAAGAAATAAAAACCGCCTCTTGCCCGAGGCGGTTTTTATTTCTCGGAATGAATTCTTATTGATTTACCCCGCCATTCAACGGTGGAGGATTGGCAGAAACAGTCACGACGAATTTCACTTCATTGCCTTTCACTTTGCCTTCCAGCGGCGTTTCTCCGCCCATCCCGCCGGCGACTGTGCCCGACAGCTTGTCCCCATCCACTTTGAACGTGAAAGTCGTCGTGCGCGTATCGCCCTGCGGAGTGGTGAACTTGGACTCCCACTTTCCG